>NZ_JAIUGW010000029.1:0-78690 GCF_020164795.1 Mesorhizobium sp. ES1-3 | reverse complement strand
GCCAACTTCATGGGCTTTGTCAAACTTGCCGCTATCGCTATCTGGCTCAGGTAGTTAAATCGTCACTACGCCCTAGTCGCCAACGCTCCGCAGCGGGCGTCGGAAACCGGCATCGCGGCCGGCGATCAGCCAGTAGACCAGCCCGGCCACCAGACCGGCGGCGGCGATGATGCCGATGTCGGCCCAGCGCTCCGGATCCACGTCCTCCGCCGCGCCCGGCCTGATCAGGAAGAAGCCGCCGGCCGCCGCGGCGGCGCCGAAGAGCATGTGCAGCAGGGCGCTGCGCAAGGAGAAGAACTCGGCGATCAGCGCGAAGATCAGGGTCTGCGGCGCGGTCACAACAATCGTCAGGAAATAGATGAACATGCCGAGCGGCGGCACGACCAAGGCCGCGATCGGCGAGACGCCGAAGAAGTCGAAATAGGCGGGCGCGCCGGGCAGGGAACTCAGTGCGGCATAGATCGCCACCACGGCGATCAGGCCAACCAATATGGCGACGAGATAGCCGGCGAGCATCATCAGGACGCGCCTCATCACGTGCTTCGCAGTCGACATGCCCACCCCCGTGAAGCCCGTTCATCCTACAATCAGCCATCGATGGCGAATTGACGCAAGGGGGAGACAGAGGTTGCCAGCGCGGTGGCCCGATGCTGACGGATGGAACCGCTGCTCAGGCGCTGCCCCACATATGTTGCGAATCTGGCAGAGCCCAGGAGCCTTTCGCGAAGCCGCCGTTTCGTCGTTGAGAATGCGCAGAGGCAGCGCATTCGCGACGAGGATGTCCCTGCGAACCTTATTTTGGTTCGGCCGTCACAGGGTCGAAGACGATTTCGACCTTTGCCTTGTCCGAGGTGTAGTAGGTGACGGTGTAGCCGTCCTTGTCCCAGTCGACCTCTTTCACGTAGCGAAATCCGTTACGCTGCTCGACCTTGGCGATGATCTCCGACAGCTTCTTGGCATTTGGTGGCGGCAGCGGATTTTCATCCGCGGCGAAAGCGGGCCCGGCGAAGAGAAGAACGGCGACGGAGGTCGCAAGCAGAAATCTGGACATGGTTTTCCCTCAAGTTTCGACGGAGGGAAACTCGCTGGTGTATCGGTTGGTTCCGGAGAGCAAGGAACCGTTCGACCCGGGCCGACATTTGTCTCTCGTCCCAGTAACCTTTTGTCTTGCGTGCCAGCAAGCTTTCAAGAGAATCTGGTCGCGACCGAACATCCAACGATTTCTTCAAGTTGGATGGTGGGCGATGCAGGGATTGAACCTGCGACCCCACCCGTGTGAAGGGTGTGCTCTCCCGCTGAGCTAATCGCCCGCTCGTTGCCCGAAGGCCAAGCGAGCCGCGATATAAGGGAGGCCGGCCCGTTAAGTCAAGGCGGTGTCTGGTGTTCCCGCACAGATCGGATTTGCGGTCCCGCCATGGCCCGTTCCAGAGAGATTTTCATCGCCGGCGCTCAGTGTGCGGCGGCGCCGATCAGCCCTTGCGCCAGATCGAGCGTCAATGCATCAAAATGCGAAATCACCGCCGAGGGCTCGAACTCCCGCACATGACGGTCGGTGTAGCCGAAGTCGACGGCGACGACCGGAATGCCGGCGGCCTTGGCGGTGTCGATATCGGTTTGCGAATCGCCGACCATCAAGGCGCGGTGCGGATCGCCGCCGGCCAGTTTGATGGTTTCGATCAGGTGGCGCGGATCGGGCTTGCGGAACGCGAACGTATCCTGTCCGGCAATTGCCGCGAAATGCCTGGCCAGGCCGAGCGCCTCGATCAGCGCCAGCGAGTTGGCTTCGTATTTGTTTGTGCAGATGGCTAGCAGGTAGCCGGCCTTCTCAAAGCGGGCGATCGCCTCGATCACGCCGGGGTAGGGGCGGGATTTGCCCGGAATATTGTCGGTGTAGTGATCGAGGAACAATTTCAGCAGCCGGTCGTGCTCCTCGACCTTGAGGGATCGTTGCTGCGCGGCATGCGCCCGTTCGATCATCACCCGGCCGCCATGCCCGACGAAGCGTTTGAAGCCGGCCTCGTCGACGGCCGCCAGTTCGCTGGCCGCCAGGCTGTGGTTGAGGCTGTCGAGCAGGTCCGGCGCCGTGTCAATCAGCGTCCCATCGAGGTCGAACACGATGATCGGGCGACTCATGATCCATCCTGAGCAGGTTTGTGCATCGGCAGGCGATAGCGGCTGCGACGCGCTAAGGCAAGCAGACTGGTGGCGCCGCCGCCGAGGGCTTTGACCCGGCCTGCAAAAATGCTAGGAGCCCGAAACGCCAAAGCGCGTCGCGTCGAAACGGACTCATGCGACGCGCTTTGGGTCTTTGTTTCATGCATGTCGTTTTCCCAGAACCGAGGTCACTTTTGGGCGACATGCATCAGGTTTCGGGGCAGCAAGCAGTATGGATGCCAGACAATTGAAGGTCGAGGCCGCGCGGGCCGCCCTTGCCCATGTCAGCGACGGCATGCGGCTTGGCATCGGCACCGGCACCACCGCCGAGGAGTTCGTGCGGCTGCTGGCCGACAAAGTTGCCTCCGGCATGACCGTAACAGGCGTGCCAACCTCGGAACGCACTGCTGCGCTGTGCCGCGAACTCGGCGTGCCGCTGTCGACGCTGGAGGAAACACCCGAGCTCGATCTCACCGTTGACGGCGCCGACGAGGTCGATCCGGAGCTGACATTGATCAAGGGCGGCGGCGGCGCATTGCTGCTCGAGAAGATCGTGGCCGCGGCCTCGCAGCGCATGATCGTCATCGCCGACCGTTCGAAGATGGTCGAGACGCTCGGCCGGTTTCCTCTTCCCATCGAAGTCAACCGGTTCGGCCTGCGCGCGACCGAGATCGCCGTGGCCATGGCGGCTGGAAATCTCGGCCTTTCCGGTCCGGTGACATTGAGGATGACGGGAGGCCAGCCTTTTGTTACAGACGGCGGCCATTTTATCCTCGATGCATCTTTTGGCCGCATTCCGGATACAAGAGCGCTTTCGAATGCTCTCCACGCCATTCCTGGCGTGGTCGAGCATGGTCTTTTCATCGGGCTGGCGTCAGCGGCCATCATCGCCGGCGGCGACGGTATCGAAACTGTCCATGCCGCCCGAAAACCAGGGAGTTCTATCGATCATGACGTTGCATAACCGGGTTCGCCGTCTTTCCGTCCTCGTGGCGGCTTCGGCCGTCTTCGCGTTCTCCTCGCCTGTCTTCGCGCAGGACGTCACGGAATCGCACCTGAAGGCCGCACGCGCGGCAGTCGCTGCGATCCACGCGACCGACCCGTTCGACAACATCCTGCCGCAGGCCGCCGCGGCGCTCGAATCGCAGCTCATCCAGAAGAATCCTGACATGCAGGAGCTGATCGGCAAGACGATCAACGAGAAGGCGCTGGCGATGGCCTCGCGCCGCGCGGATCTCGAGAAGGAAGCGGCTCTTGCCTATGCGAAGGTGTTTTCCGAAAAGGAACTCACCGACATCGCGGCCTTCTACAGCTCCGAGTCGGGCAAGAAGCTGCTCGACAGCGGCCCGACCGTGACGCGCGACCTCGTCAAGGCCGCCGACATCTGGCAGAACGGCGTAGCTCGCGATCTTGCCCAGCAGGTCGGCGAAACGCTGGCGGCGGCAGCAAAAGCGAAGGCGCCGGCTGCGCCTGCGCCCGCCGCCGATGGCGCCGCTCCGGCCGACAATGCGGCCCCGGCGGATGGCGCCGCACCCGCGGACGGTTCGGCTCCTGCCGACGACACGCAGAACTGATCCTGCATGTCAAACGCGGCCTTTGCGGCCATCTGTAAAGCCCGGCCTGTCCGGGCTTTTCTTTTGGTGGTTTGCGGCCTACCTGTCACTCACATTTTTGGCGTTCAAGGAGCCGCTTCATGGCCGGTTATGATTACGACCTCTTCGTCATCGGCGGCGGCTCCGGCGGGGTGAGGGCGGCGCGGGTCGCGGCAGCGCTCGGCAAGCGCGTCGGCATCGCCGAAGAGTACCGTTTCGGCGGCACGTGCGTCATCAGGGGCTGCGTGCCCAAGAAACTCTATGTCTATGCTTCGCAATTTCCCGAGCATTTCGCCGACGCCGCCGGCTATGGCTGGACGGTGCCGGAAGCCAGTTTCGACTGGCGGACGCTGGTCGCCAACAAGGACCGCGAGATCAGCCGCCTGGAAGCGATCTACAAGAAGAACGTCGAGGGCTCGGGCGGCGAGGCCTTTCATTCGCGGGCGATGATCGTCGACCCGCACGTGATCCATCTCCTGAGCGAGGACCGCACCGTCACCGCCGATCAGATCCTGATCGCCACCGGCGGCCGTCCGGCGGCGCATCCGGCACTGCCTGGGCACGAACACTGCATCTTCTCCAATGAGGCTTTCGACCTCGAGGAACTGCCGAAGGCGATCATGATCGAGGGCGGCGGCTATATCGCGGTCGAGTTCGCCAACATCTTTCACGGGCTCGGCGTAGACACCACGCTGGTCTATCGCGGCAAGGAAATCCTCGGCCGCTTCGACATGGACCTGCGGCGCACGCTGCATGAGACGATGGAAAAGAAGGGGATAAAAATCCTTTGCCATTCCGTCTCCGAATCGGTCAGCAAGCGGCCGGACGGGCGGCTCGACGCGCAGCTCATCAGCGGTCAGGTGCTGACGGTCGACCAGGTGATGCTGGCGATCGGCCGCATCCCCAACACCGAGAATATGGGCCTGGAGGGCGTAGGCATCGAGATGACCGCCGCAACCGGTGCAATCAAGGTCGATGACTATTCCCGCACCAACATCGACAATATCTGGGCGATCGGCGATGTCACCAACCGCGTGCAGCTGACGCCGGTGGCCATTCACGAAGCCATGTGTTTCGTCGAAACGGCGTTCAAGAACAATCCGACCACGCCCGACCACGATACGATCGCGACCGCCGTGTTCTCGCAGCCGGAAATCGGCACGGTCGGCTTGTCGGAGGACGAAGCCGTCAAGCGTTTCGCCGATATCGAAATCTATCGCGCCAGCTTCCGGCCGATGCGCCACACGCTGTCGGGCCGTGACGAAAAGATGCTGATAAAGCTGGTCGTCGACGGTGCTTCGCGCAAGGTTCTCGGCGCTCACATACTCGGGCCGGATGCCGGCGAAATGGCACAGCTGCTCGGCATTCCCCTGAAGGCGGGGCTGACCAAGGATGATTTCGACCGCACGATGGCCGTGCATCCGACCGCGGCAGAAGAGCTCGTCACCATGTACAAGCCGACCTATCGTGTGAAGGACGGCGAGCGCGTCTGACGCCTAGCCTGTCGACGCGCCGCCGCCAGCCTTGGCCGGCGGCTGCAGTCCAACTGCTACAGCAACGTGCCGCGCAGGATGACCAGCGCCACCGAGAAATAGATCACCAGTCCGGTGACATCGACCAGCGTGGCGACAAACGGCGCGGATGCGCTGGCGGGGTCGAAACCGATCCGTTTCAGGGCGAACGGCAGCATCGATCCCGACAGCGAGCCGAAGGTGACGATGCCGACCAGTGCAGCACCAACCGTCGCGGCAATCAGCGGCCAGTGCGGGCCATAGTCGTAGAAGCCCATATATTGCCAGAGCACGATGCGGCAGACGCCGACCACGCCGAGCATGGCGCCAAGCACGAGGCCGGTGGGCAATTCGCGCAACGCCACCCGCCACCAGTCGCGAAGGCCGATCTCGCGCAGCGCCAGCGCGCGGATGACCAGCGAGGTCGCCTGCGAGCCGGAATTGCCGCCGGAACTCATGATCAGCGGGATGAACAGCGTCAGCACGATCGCTTTCTCCAGCTCGCCCTCATAGCTTTGCATCGCATTGGCCGTCAGCATCTCGCTGACGAACAGCGCGCAGAGCCAGCCGCCGCGCTTCTTGATCATGGCGAGGAAGCTCATCTTCATATACGGCTCGTCCAGAGCCTCCATGCCGCCGAAGCGATGCACGTCCTCCGTGGTCTCCTCGATCATCGTGTCGATGATGTCGTCGATGGTGACGATGCCGAGAATCTTGCCGTGGTCGACGACCGGAACGGCGAGCAGATCGTATTTGGAGATCGTCTGCGCCAGATTTTCGCGGTCGGCCAGCGGGCTGACCGTCACCGGCATGCGGTCGGGCGCCACCGACAGGATCGAGTCGTCCGGCTCACCGGTGATGAGCCGACGTAAACCCGTCGACCGCACCAGGAGGTGTGTCTGCGGATCGACGATGTAGATTGCATAGACGGTCTCGCGCGTCCGCTCGACCTTGCGGATGTAATCGAGCGTGCGCCCGACGGTCCAGTCGGAGGGAACGCTGACGAACTCCGTCGTCATGATCGAGGCGGCGCTGCCTTCGGGATAGCCTAGAATGGAAAGCAGGGTCGCGCGCAGCGGCGGGGCCAGTGCGCCGAGCAGCTCGGAGCGTGCCGGCTCGTCGAGCTCGCGCAGGATGTCGGCCGCACGGTCGACGGACATGGCGGTGAGCAGCCTACTCGCCTTGGGACGGGGCAGGGCCTCCGCCAGTTCGGGCGCGCTCTCGAGCTCAGGCTGATCGAATATCTCGACCAGCCGTTCGAAGGGTACAGCGCAAAGCAGCTCCGTCGCGGTTTCGCGCGATTCACGATTGAGCGCCTCGACAACGTCGGCGACGTGATCATTGGCGAGGATGCGAGCGATGGCGACGGCCTCGTCGTCCGCTACGGGGAAAAATTCGTTCATGGCTCACTCCTTGCCGTCCGGCAGGACATGAACCATTCAGGTCACGTCTAGGCGGACGGCGGTTGCGTTCGACTGTGACTGTCGCCAGGCATGGCGCGGTGACCTTTCCGCTTGCGGGTTCGCTTTTGACTGTCTGCAAGCCGGCGCAACATAGGAGCGCGCCTTCCCGAGTCAATCGCGGTGAGGGAGGAAAACAGTGCCGAAAGGCGCCGATCGCAAGACTGTGATCACCGTCCGCCGTTTGACGCGGCAAGTCCCGGTGACGTCATCGTTATTTCTGCTTCAGCCGGCGCGAGAAACGCGTCCATTTGTCCTCGACCGGCCTTGGCTGGGCCAGGATCGTGGTGAGTTCGAGGGGCAGGCTCGGGGCGAGCGGCTTCTTCGTGGCGACGCCGTCGGCGATCAGGACCATCGAGTGGTAGAACTCGGTGCCGGCAGCCGATCTCGGTGCCACGGCTTCGTGCATGACACTGATCACCGTCACATCGGGGCAGTTGTCCTTGATGGCCTGGTGGAAGGCAATCTTGCCGTCAGGGTCGAGAGCACCGGTCGCCTCGTCGAGGAACAACAGTCCCGGTTGTTGTAGTATGATACGAGCCACCACCAGCTTCTGTTTCTGGCCGCCCGACAGGACCTGATCCCAGCTTTTGCCCTCGCGGCTTTCGTTGGCCATGTGTTCGATGAAATCGCCAAGGCCAGCCTTGTGCAGCGCCGACGCGACCTGGGCATCGCCATGGTCGCGTTCGGAGCCCGGCAGGCAAACCAGCTGCTTCAGCGACACCTGCGGCAGCTTGACCTCCTGGGCGGCATAAAAACTCTTCACGCCCTCGGGGAAGACGATGGTGCCGCGACCATAGGGCCACAGGCCGTTGATCGCCTTGATCAGCGAGGTCTTGCCGCAACCGGATTCACCTTTCAGGAAGGTCCATTCGCCGCGCCGGAAGCGCAGGTTGGCGGAACTGAGGAATGGCGTCGCGTCCTCGCCCTGATGCGCCAGCTCCAGCTTCTGGATGGTCAGGCCGAAAACCGGATTCTGGCTGGCATAGTGGAAGTCGGAACGGCCGCTCTGGCTGTAGAATTCCTGTGGGTGCTGGACATTCTCGATCGCGCTGGCGAGCTCAGTCACGCGCTGGCTGTTGGCGCGAAGCGTGGCGATGGCGGGCATGACATGGATAAACCACGAACACTGGCTGATGAGCTGGGCCACCATTTCGGAGCCGGTGATGTAGCCTTTATAGTCCAGGCGGCTGTGGATGAACGGCACCAGGCCTGGAGCATAGGCTACGATACGAGCGCCGACGAAGTTGTAGATCAGCTCGAACGACATATAGCTGGTGTTGACGACATTCAGCCGTCCCCAGGTGCGATCGATGTCGACATAGAGCCGGTCGTGCATCATTTTCTGCACGCCTTCGCCATGTGAGGCGGCGACATGGAAGCTGCGGCGCAGAAATGTCGTCAGTTCGCTACGATAGCTTCCCTCCGCCTTCTGCATGCGAATATTGAGTCGTTCCAGCAGGCTGCCGAGCTTGACTGCGATCCAGGTGTTGAGGGGCACGTAAGTGGCGACCGCGAGAAGGGCGAGAATAGCGCTGCCATAGCTGCCAAGGAACTCCAGACCTTTGACCTCCACGGACGATTGCAACAGGTTCTGACCGATAAAGTAGAGCGAAGTCGCCAACCCCAGCACGCCCATGGCGAGGCCGATCGCACCGCCGGTCACGTCCTTGATCGATTCCTGGATGCGCTGGTCGACATTGTCGGGCGCAACGATGCCGCCGTCCGCGGCACCATGTTGAGCATGGAAATGGGTATGGTTGCCGTCGAGCAGGGCCTGGTTGAATTGGTCGTTCAGCCAGCCACGCCATTTGCGGTGCAAGGTTGCCGAGACGAGATTGCGTATACCGGTAAAGCCGGCATCCTTGAGCAGGACCAGCAGTACCAGTACACCGGCGTTGGTCAGGATTGTCTCCAGCGGGCGGGTGTTGGCTGCGTCGTGCAGGAAGGCGATCGAATTCACCAATTCGCCCGAAGCCATGGCGAACCACACGCTGGCCTTGCTGGACAGCGCGGTGAGCAACGCGATCACCAGCGTCAGCGTCCAGGCTTCCTTCCAGCGGTCCGAGACCCAGTAGGCTCGCATGAGCCCCCAGAAATTGCGCATCGAGGATACCGGCGTCAAATGCGACTGCCCTGCGGCGTCGCGGTGTAGTCCATCCGGTACTGACTCTTGCGATCGTCTGCCGATCCGAATCACGATCCCGCCCAAACCTTTTTTGTTTTGTTACGGATGGTAACACCAATTGATCATTTTCTCTTAATTTTAAACCCGGCCGACCGGATTGCCGCCGCGGCCGTTGCCCCGAGGCAACAGATCGATGGTTGGATTGCCATCGAAACGACTGACCAAGATCCGGAAATGTCTATTGATTTCAGTCTGTTGGAAGCCACGAACCTTGCTGCTGTCCACCTTCCCCAAGGGAAGCTTCGTACACGGCTTTGTGAATCAAAAAACGTTTGGGCTGGCGGATTTTCTTATTGAGCACAGACCAAAACTCCGGAAAGCACGCCGCCCTTGACGTCTGATTCCTTGACGTCGTCGTCCTTGCCGGAGCGACGTCGCCAGGTGGCGCTACGGAAACAGTTGGCGTGCAAGATCATTCTCCGTCGACCAAGGAGTCGACCTGCACCGGCGCCCAACGGCCACGGATTTTCGTCAGCAAGGCTGAAATGATAGTGAGACAGCGTCCGCTCATGTTGTCGGCGGAGTGAGCTGGCCTCAGCCGGCCTTCTCCAACTCCCCACGCGCCTTGGCGGCCGCGACCTGACGGATCGCATCAGCCAACGTGTCCGCGTCCTGCGCGCCCATCACGGCATATTTCCCCTCGAGCAGGAAGCACGGCACGCCTGTGATCCCCATGCGCGAAGCGGTGGCGATTTCCGTTCGAACCGCCTCGACATCGGCATCGCTCGGCAAGAGCGTTTCAACGACCGAGGCGTCCATGCCGGCCTCGCGGGCAGCTTCGACCAGCACGGTGTGGTCGCCGATGTTGACGCCTTCCTCGAAATTCAGCTGGAACAGGCGGCGCACCAGCCGGTTCTGAATGTCCTCGCCGGCGGCACCGGCCCAGCGTATCAACCGATGCGCGTCGAGCGTATTCGGAGCCACCTTGATGGCGTCGAAGGCAAAGGAAATGCCCTCGGCCTCGCCAAGTGGTTCGATGCGGGTATGAATTTCGCGAATGCGCTCGTCGCTGCCGAACTTGGCCAGCATGTATTCGCGGCGGTCCTTGCCTTGCGGCGGAATGGTCGGATCGAGCTGGAACGGCCGCCAGCGTATATGCACTTCGACATCTCCGGCCGCGGCGACCGCCTTGTCCAGCCGTTTCTGACCGATGAAGCACCACGGGCAGACGACGTCCGACACCACATCGACGGTTATGGCGTTCGCTTCGCTCATCTCTATCTCCGGATTTTCAGTTCGGTTTGCGCCACCAGGTCGGCAACTGGTAACCGAATATGGGCGTCTTTCGCGGATGTTCCAGATAATTCCAGTAAGCAAGCCACTGCTGCGTGTTGTACTGCATCGGCACCATGTAATGGCCGGAGATCAGCAGCCGGTCGAGAACGCGAACCGCCGCGACGTAATCCTCCTTCGAACGGGCTCGCAGCATTGCGTCGATGGCCGCATCTATCGCCGGATCGGCGACGCCGGCGAGATTGAACGATCCCTCGGTCCTGGCCGCGGCGGACGACCAGCGCCCGATCTGCTCGATGCCAGGGGACAACGAATTGTTGAAGCCGCTGGAGCCGATCAGCACCTCGAAATCGAAACGCTGCTTGCGCGACTGGATCTGGTCGCCGTCCAGGCTGCGAATGCTGACATTGATGCCGATCTTCTCCAACGTGCGCTGATAGATGCCGGCCAAACGCTCTTCGTCCTGCGAGGCGGTCAGGATCTCAAAGCCGAAAGGTTTACCTTCGGGATCGAGCATCGTGCCATCGTTCACGTGGTAGCCGATGCTTTTCAGAAGATCGAAAGCGGTCTTCAGCACCTTGCGGTCCTGGCCCGAACCGTCCGTCACCGGCGGTTTCCAGGTGCCGTTCATGACGTCGGCCGGCACGCGGCCGGGGTAGGGCGCCAAAAGTGCCTTTTCCCTGTCGTCAGCCGGATGGCCGAGCGCGGAAAGCTCGGAATTCTGCCAATAGCTCATCGTGCGGGTGTACTTGCCGCCGAACAGATTCTTGTTGGCCCATTCGAAATCATAAAGCATGCCGAGTGCGCGCCGAACCACCGGGTTGGAAAACTTCGGCAGCCTCGTGTTGAACAGAAAACCGGTCACGACGGGCGGAATGCCGGTGTCGAAGGTTTCAGAAACCACGTCGCCCCTATGGAAGGCGGGAAAGTCGAGATCGCGCTCGCGTTTCACCGGATCGCCGTCGTCGTCGATGGCGCAAAGGCCCTTCTTGAAGGCTTCGAGCTTGGCGTTGGCGTTGAGAAAATACTCGATGGTGATCTGGTCGTAATTGTCGAAACCGCGCTTGGCGGGAACGTCCTTGCCCCAGTAGTCGGGGTTGCGCTTGAAGACGATGCGCTGGCCAGGCGCCACCTGCGCGATCCTGTAGGGACCGCTGCCGATCAACGGCTTCAGCGTCGTCTTGTCGAAAGTGTCGATGTCGAAAGCGTGCTTGGGGATGATCGGCGTCAGCGCGATGATCAGCGGAAACTCACGATCGGCCTTGTCGTTGAAGGTGAAGCGCACGCTATGATCGCCGGTCTTTTCGAGCTTGGCGATCCTGGCCATGCGATCGCTGTAGGGCGGCCGGCCTTTCTGCGTATAGGCATCATAAGTGAACAGCACGTCTTCCGGCGTCACCGGCTGACCATCCGACCATTTGGCATTCGGGTTGAGATGGAATTCGATGCTCGTGCGCTCGGGGTCCATGTCGGCGGTTTCTGCCAGAAGTCCGTAGAGGGTAAAAGCCTCGTCGGCACTGCGCTGCATCAGCGGCTCGAAGACCAGATTGCCGAAGATCGTGTCCATCATGCCGCGCGCCGTCGTGCGCAGGCTTTTCAGGATGAAAGGATTCAGATTGTCGAAGCTGCCGACAACGCAATAGGTGATGCTTCCGCCCTTCGGCGCGTCGGGATTGACGTAGTCGAAATGGGCATAGTCGGGCGGCAGGGCCGGTTCGCCCTGCATCGCGATCGCGTATTTCGGTTCCGACAGCGCCGGTGACGACGACAGGGTGAAAAACGATATTGCGGTGACCAGCCAAACAAGAACGCGGCCCATGACCGTCTCCTTAACAGGTCGGCTTGATGATTCGGTACGCACCCTAGCATGGGGCAACTGCGTGGCGGCCAATGGCGTCATCAAGAATTACAAGTGGGCGGGCTGGATTCGACACCGCTTGCAGTGTAACACGCCGTCCGAAGTCATTCTGTTGCCTCATTTTGGCAACAGGTAGGCGGACCACAGGGCACGAAGAAGCCGGTCCCGGGATCATTGAGAGGAAGTGCACGACATGACGAGCCTGAACAGCAACGCGTACCGCCTGTCGGTCATGGCCGCAGGCGTGGTTGGCTTTCTCTGCGCAGGACTTCCGTCTGCTTCCGCGCAGCAGCAGCCGCAGATTCCGCAGGGCTGGTTCAAGGCCTGCACCAAGCAGGAAGACGTCGACATCTGCAACGTCCAGAACATCGTCACAGCTGGCAACGGCCAGCTCGTCACCGGTGTCAGCCTGATCGAGCTCAAGGGCAAGGTGAACCGCAAGGTGTTCCAGGTGACGGTCCCGACCGGCCGCCTCGTGCCTCCCGGCATCGGCCTGCAAATCGACGCCGGCAAAGCGCAGAAGCTCGACTATGTCATCTGCTTCCCGGATCGTTGCGTGGCCGAAGTGCCGCTGACGGACCAGCTCGTCGCTTCCTTCAAGAAGGGTCAGGGGATCACGCTGACCTCGATCAATTTCCAGAACCAGGCCAATCCGATCAAGATCGCGCTGCAGGGTTTCAGCGGCGCCTATGACGGCCCCCCACTGCAGCAGTCGGACATCGAGGACCGGCAGAAGAAGCTTCAGGACTTCGTCGCCAAGAACAACCAGGACTTCGCCAAGAAGCTCAAGGACGAGCAGGACAAGGCGAAGACCGCCAATTGATCCGCCATCGGGTCATTATCGGGTCAAAAAAAGCGGGGTCATGCCCCGCTTTTTTCATGTCTGGTCCTTCCCGGTAGGCCGGAAGTCAGTGCCTGGACTGCCGTTTCGGCGCGTAGCGCCCATCCGGCTTCTTGTCGAACATTTCTTTGATTTGCGGATGGCGGACGGGTTCTCCCGACTGATCCTCGAGCAGATTCTGCTCTGAGACATAGGCGATGTATTCGGTTTCCGAATTCTCGGCGAGCAGGTGGTAGAACGGCTGGTCCTTGCGTGGCCGTACGTCGGCGGGGATGGCTTCGTACCATTCGTCGGTGTTGGCGAATTGCGGATCGACGTCGAAAATGATGCCTCGGAACGGGAACAGCCGGTGGCGAACCACCTGTCCGATCGCGAATTTGGCCGTTTTCATCGTACTCACCACTGAATTCCTTGACTTTATTTGGCGCAGACTCCGCATCAATTCAATCCCGAGCGTCCGAGCGCCTTCAAAATAGGCGGAATGCGCAACAAAGGTTTTGATGAACGTCGCGATACCGCGGCACAGCCCGCAAAATCGCTACCGCTGCCGCGTCGGCTTCCGCAGGCCGCCCGCAAGCGCCGCGAAGCCGCTGCCCGGACGCAGCCCTTCGCGCATGAAAAAGGCGCGAAGCGGTGCAAAACCACCAAGCACGCCGAGACCGACGCCACGCGCCATCTGCGCCGGCAACATATCGGAAAGAAGCGACACATTGAGCAGATTGACCGCGCTACTCCGCGCGAGGATGTCAGGCCGGCGTTTGAAATCGTAGGCCGCGAGGGCCTTGGAAGCGCCGGGGTCTTCGCGATTTTCCGCTGCGATTCCAACCAGGTCGTCGATATCCCTAATGCCTAGGTTGAGGCCTTGCGCGCCAATCGGCGGGAATACGTGCGCCGCTTCGCCGACAAGCGCCACCCGTCGCGCCGCGAAACGCAGAGGGGTCACCGTCGATAATGGATAAATCTGGCGGCCCGGCTCCACGGTTACCCGGCCCAGCATCGACTGCATCTGTTTTTCGATCCGCAATGAAAGTGTTGCGTCGTCCAACGCGGCAAGCTCCTTGGCGGTCTCGGGTTTGACCACCCAGACAAGGCTGGAGCGATTGCCCGGCAGCGGAACCTGCGTGAACGGGCCGGTCTCGGTATGGAACTCCGTAGAGGTGAAGCCATGCTCGCGGCTATGGCCAAAATTGAGGACGAGCGCCGCCTGAGGATAGGCGCGCGCCACCGTCGAGATGCCCGCCGCCTCGCGCGCCGGCGACAGGCGGCCGTCGGCAGCGACCGCAAGCGATGCATCGATCTCGCTGCCGTCGGCCAGCGTGGCATTAGCTTTGGCGGCGCCAAGATTCCAGGTCTTCACCATTGATCTGCGCCATTCGATCCCGGAATGCGCGGCCACCTTACCGGCAAGCGCCGGCCCGAAGACGCTGTTGGGCAGGTTCAGGCCGAACTGTTCCTCGTCGATCTCGCCGGCGCGGAAAGTGACGACCGGACTGCGGATCAGCCGGCCGGTCGCATCGACAATGCGCATCACCTTCAACGGTGCGGCCTGGGGCCTGATGTCCTGGAGCACGCCCAGCCGTTCGAGCACCTTCAGGGCAGGTGTCATGAGCGCCGTGGTGCGGCCATCGGGAGCCGAAACCTCAGGCCCGGCGATCGTCACCGGAAAGCCGGCATCGGCGAAGGCAAGCGCAGCGATCAACCCCGCCGGCCCCGTGCCTGCGATCAGTATCCGCGCTGTTTCCTGATGCTCCAAGGTCGGCTTCCGGCTTGCTGTGCGAGGCGGCCATCAGACCTGCCAGTCGAGAGACGCATATAGGGCAGATCATGCGGCTTGATCAACGCGGCGATTCGGCCCATTCGAGTGTCATGACCGGCCAACAGGATGATTTCAGCCACCTCGATCGCGCCGGCCGCGCCACGGCAAACGTCGCACGCAACCCGCGCTTGACGGTCAACGTCGCCGTCGGTGCAAGCATCGCACTGGCCTGGCTGCTGCTTGCCGCGATGGCTATTCGTAGCGCCGAAGCCCAGATCAGCGTGCCAGGCGACGCTTTGTTGCGTAACTTGCCGCGACTGCCGTTACCGGCCGTCCTCGAACGGTTCTTCGCGCTCTGTCTTTCCCCGGCGCCGCTGGACGCAAGCATCGGGCCGCGGACCCTGGCGCTCATCCTCATGTGGTTTCTCATGGCCATCGCCGCGATGCTGCCATCCGCGGCGCCAATGATCCGAATTTATTGCGAGATCGCCGATACGGCGCGGATCAAGGGGGAGCCGGTCGTCCATCCGCTGGTGCTGGTTGCCGGCTATATCTGCGTCTGGCTTGCCGCCTCGATGCTGTTTGCGGCACTGACACTTGCCGTCCACGCATTCGCCGCCTCCGGGGGAATATTCGATCCGGTGCTTGGCGTTGCCGGTGGGCTCGCCTTGCTGGTTGCCGGCCTCTACCAGTTCAGCGGCCTCAAGGAGGCCTGTCTGACGAAATGCCGGAACCCGTTCTCGATCCTGTTTTCGAGCTGGAGCGCGAGAACCGTCCGCGTCTTCCGGCTCGGCGTCGCGCAAGGCATCTGGTGCCTGGGATGCTGCTGGGCATTGATGCTGGTGATGTTCGCAGTCGGCGTGATGAATGTCTTCTGGATGGCGCTGATCGGCATGTTCACCCTGATTGAAAAACAGGCGACGGGTAGTCTTCCAACTCGGCTGGCTGGTGCGATACTGCTTGTCTGGGCAGCTGCGCTGCTAGTAGTCTCGCTATGAGTGGGGGAAATTCGATGGCAGATCAGAGCTGGGCAATGAAAGGAGAGCTCGTACTCTCCTGCAATTGCACGGTTTTTTGCCCTTGCGTGCTGTCGCTCGGCAGTCATCCTCCGACCGAGGGCTATTGCCAGACCTGGGCGGGTTTTCGTATCGACGCCGGCCATTTCGGCGAGGTCGACCTCTCCGGCCTCAATCTTGGGCTGATCATGGAAATCCCCGGTTACATGAGCCGCGGCAACTGGACCGCGGGCCTGTTCATCGACATCAGGGCCTCGGTCTACGCGGTCAAGGCATTGACCAAGATCTTTACCGGCAAGGCCGGCGGGACCACGTCGCTGCTCTCGATCCTGGTCGGCAAATTCCTGGGCGTCGAACAGGTGCCGATAACCTACGAGACGCGGGACAAGACGCGTATTTTCCAGATACCGAAGATCATCGACGGGGCGGTCACGCCAATCGCGGGCAAGGACCGCGAGAAGGATACGGTGATCACGAATTCCGAATACTGGATCGCGCCGGAGATCATCGTGGCCAGGTCCGACAAGAGCAAGATGCGGGCCTTTGGCCGCAACTGGAATTTCGGAGGCCGCTCGGCCGAAATCTGCAAGCTGGATTGGCAGGGTCCGTGAGAAAGAACACAAAGGCCCGCAAGATCGCCGGGAAGATCACCGACCGGATTCCGCGGCCGAAGAAGAAGGTCACCTGGCCGCAGGCGCGCGCGTTTTCGGTGCATCTGCTGACCGCCTCCGGTTCGTTCCTGGCTTTCCTGTCGCTGGTCGCGGCGAGCGAGGAGCGCTGGACGGCCATGTTCTGGTGGCTCGGACTGGCGCTGTTCGTCGATGGTATCGACGGGCCGATCGCCCGGAAGCTGGAGGTCAAGGAAATCCTGCCGACCTGGTCCGGCGAACTGCTCGACAACATTATCGACTATGTGACCTACGTGCTGATCCCGGCCTTCGCGCTCTATCAGCGCGGCTTCATGGGCGAAGGCCTGTCGTTCCTTTCGGCGGCGATCATCGTGGTGTCGAGCGCGATCTACTATGCCGACACCGGCATGAAGACGAAGGAGAATTTCTTCAAGGGCTTCCCCGTGGTCTGGAACATGGTGGTGTTCACGCTGTTCGTCATCGAACCGGGACAATGGGTTTCCTTCGCGGTGGTGGTGGTGGCCGGCATTCTGACTTTTGTCCCGATAAACTTCATCCATCCGGTGCGGGTGGAGCGGCTGCGGCCGATCAATCTCGGCATGACGCTGTTGTGGTGCGCCTTCGGCGCGCTTGCGCTCGCGCAGGCGGCGCTCGCCGCCTTCTATGACCAGATCGGCGTGCTGGGCGAGCAGGTCAGCACGTTCACCAAGATCGGCATTACCGTTACCGGGCTCTACCTCGCAACCATTGGCGGTCTCATGCAGTTCTTCCCTAACCTCGGCGCCAAAAAGGCCTGACCAGCCGCTCTTCAAGGAATCCCGTCCATGTCCAAAGCGATCCGCATCCACGCCAATGGCGGCCCGGAAGTCCTGACCTATGAAGACGCCGATCCCGGCCAGCCGGGTTCGGGACAGATCCTGGTCAGGCATACCGCGATCGGTCTCAACTTCATCGATGTCTATCATCGCTCGGGCCTCTATCCGCCGCCCGGCGGGTTTCCGCTCATTCCGGGCAGCGAAGCCGCCGGCGTGGTGCTGGAAGTCGGCCAGGGCATCGAATGGCTGAAGCCCGGCGACCGGATTGCCTATGCCGTGACGACGGGGGCTTATGCGCAAGAGCGCGTCATCGATGCCAGCAAGGTCGTCAAGGTGCCGGACGGCATCAGCGACGAACAGGCCGCCGCCATGATGCTGAAGGGCATGACCGCGGAATATCTCTTGCGCCGGACCTTCAAGGTGAAGGCAGGCGACACGATCCTGTTTCATGCCGCGGCCGGCGGCGTCGGGCTCATTCTGGGCCAATGGGCGAAGCATCTCGGGGCGACGGTCATCGGCACCGCCAGCTCTGCCGACAAGATCGAACTGGCCAAGGCACACGGCTTCGCTCATGTCATCAACTACAAGGAACAGGATTTCGTCGCCGGCGTGGCCGCAATCACAGGCGGCGGGAAATGCGACGTCGTCTATGACTCGGTCGGTAACGACACATTTCCGGCCTCGCTCGACTGCCTCAAGCCGCTCGGCATGTTCGTCAGCTTCGGCCAGTCCTCGGGACCCATCCCGCCGTTTTCGATGTCGCTGCTGGCGCAGAAGGGCTCGCTGTTCGCAACCAGGCCGACGCTGTTCGTCTACAATGCAAAACGTGAGGACCTCGACGCCTCCGCCGCCGCGCTATTCGAGGTTGTGCTCAGCGGTGCGGTCGAGATCAAGATCAATCAGCGCTATGCGCTGAAAGACGCGGGCAAGGCACATCAGGATCTCGAGGGACGCAGGACGACAGGCACGACCGTCCTGGTTCCCTGACGACAGTTTGCCTTGGTTTTCAGCGTCCTGCCGCAGCGGCGGGCATTGTTTGCACGAAAAGCCGGCCAGCCGTATCCTTGTGTGACGAAGGCAAATCTTTACCCTTGAGTTTCCGCTGAAATTCTTGAAGCTCTTTCAAGTTGGGTGCTGCTTTCGCACGAGAGCCGGCCGCGCATACGATGCTTGCGGGAACACAGAACATGTCCGGTAATCCGGATGGGAGGCACTGTGAGTGCAAATCATGATGGGGCGAACCTGCTCGAGGTTCGTGGCCTGACCAAGATATTCGGCACGCTGACAGCGTGCGACCATATCGACCTCAACATCGCCAAAGGTGAAATCCACGCTTTGCTCGGCGAGAACGGTGCCGGCAAATCGACGCTGGTCAAGATGCTGTTC
Source organism: Mesorhizobium sp. ES1-3 (assembly GCF_020164795.1). Lineage (NCBI taxonomy): Bacteria > Pseudomonadati > Pseudomonadota > Alphaproteobacteria > Hyphomicrobiales > Phyllobacteriaceae > Mesorhizobium > Mesorhizobium sp. ES1-3. The sequence goes on along the minus strand of NZ_JAIUGW010000029.1, from coordinate 60,251 downwards.
GGCTCGCTGGAGCCCAATTCGGGCGAGATTTTCTGGAACGGTCAAGCGGTGCGGATCACCAGCCCGGGCGTTGCCAAGAAGCTCGGCATCGGCATGGTGTTCCAACATTTTTCGCTGTTCGAGGCGCTGACGGCAGCCGAGAACATCGCGCTGTCGCTCGATGACGGCTCGCCGATCAGCAGCATCGCGGCCAAGGCGAGGGCACTTTCCTACAGTTACGGCCTGCCGCTCGATCCGGAATCGCTGGTCGGCGACCTTTCGGTCGGCGAACGCCAGCGCATCGAGATCATCCGCTGTCTGCTGCAGACGCCACAACTCATCATCCTGGACGAGCCGACATCGGTGCTGACGCCGCAGGAAGCCGACAAGCTGTTCGAAACACTGGAGCGGTTGCGTTCGGAAGGCAAATCGATCCTCTACATTTCGCACCGGCTCGAAGAGGTCAAACGCATCTGCGACCGCGCCACGGTGCTGCGGCACGGCAAGGTGGTCGGTCACTGCAACCCGCGCGAGCAGACAGCCTCATCGCTCGCCCGCATGATGGTCGGCAGCGAGGTGCAGGCCGTGGTGCGGGCGCCGGTCGAGGGGATCGAAACCGCGCAGCCGCTGCTCGAAATCCGCGGCCTCAACCGCAAGCCGGCGACGCCGTTTTCCATTCCGCTCAAGAACGTCAGCCTCAATGTCCGCGCCGGCGAGGTGATCGGCATTGCCGGTGTCGCCGGCAATGGCCAGGGCGAGTTCTTCGAGTCCGTCTCCGGCGAGGTTTTGCAGCACGATGCCGCCTCGGTGCGCATCCGCGGCAAGGACGCCGGCGGCCTCACCATTACCGGGCGGCGCCTGCTGGGGGCTGCCTTCGTGCCGGAAGAGCGTCTCGGCCATGGTGCCGCGCCGCGCATGAAACTCTCGGAAAACCTCTTGCTGTCGCGCCATGCCACGGACGGCAAGGCTTTTGTCGGCACCGGTGGCATGGTCAAGAGTGGCGCCGTCTACGCCGCCTCACAACGCATCATCGAGGCAATGGATGTTCGCAAAAGCGCGCCGGATCCTGAAGCGGCGGCACTTTCGGGCGGCAATCTGCAGAAATTCATCGTCGGCCGCGAACTCGACCGCCGGCCAAGCGTGATGGTGGTGAACCAACCGACATGGGGCGTCGACGCCGGAGCCGCCGCGCACATCCGCCAGGCCTTGATCGAGCTCTCTCGCAGCGGATCGGCCGTATTGGTGATCAGCCAGGATCTGGACGAGCTGTTCGAGATATCGGACGCGATCGCCGTCATGCACAATGGCGAACTCTCGAAGCCGATGCCGATCGCCGAAGCGACTTTCGAGAAGGTCGGCTTGCTGATGGGCGGCGCCGAACCCGGCCACGCCGAACACACGCTGGAGACGGCATGATGCGCCTCGAACTCGTCAAACGCCCGCAGCGCTCGGCGCTGTTTTCGATGCTGTCGCCGTTCATCGCCTTCGCGCTGACCATCATCGCCGGAGCCATTATGTTCGCGCTGCTCGGCGTCAACCCACTCAACGCATTCAAGATCTATTTCATCGAGCCGATCAGCCAGGTCTGGCAGTTGCATGAGCTGGCAATCAAGGCCGCACCGCTGATCCTGATCGCTGTCGGCCTGTCTGTCTGCTACAAGGCCAACATCTGGAACATCGGCGCCGAGGGCCAGTTCATCTTCGGTGCCATCTTCGGCTCCATCATTCCGGTGCTGTTTCCGCAATTCGAAGGCCCGCTGGTGCTGCCGCTGATGCTTCTGCTCGGCATGGTCGGCGGTGCGGCCTACGCGGCGATCCCCGCCTTGCTGAAGACCCGGTTCTCCACCAACGAAATCCTGACCAGCCTGATGCTGGTCTACGTCGCGCAGCTGTTCCTCGACTGGCTGGTGCGCGGTCCCTGGCGCGATCCGCAGGGACACGGCTTTCCGCAGACGATCCAGTTCGGCGACTCGGCCGTGCTGCCGGAGCTGATGCCCGATGCCGGGCGCGCCAATTGGGGCTTCGTCTTCGCCCTGGTTGCGGCGGTGCTGATCTGGATCCTGATGGGCCGCATGCTCAAGGGTTTCGAGGTCCGCGTGCTGGGTTCCAGCCCGAGGGCAGGGCGGTTCGCCGGCTTCGGCCTCAACCGCATGGTGTTCTTCGCCTTCCTGCTGTCTGGAGCACTCGCCGGCCTTGCCGGTATCTCGGAGGTTTCCGGCGCGATCGGGCAACTGCAGCCCGTGATTTCGCCCGGCTATGGCTTCACCGCCATCATCGTGGCCTTCCTCGGCCGCCTCAATCCGCTCGGCATCGTCGCCGCGGGCCTGGTGCTGGCGCTGACCTATCTCGGCGGCGAGGCGGTGCAAAGCGCGCTCGGCATTTCCGACAAGGTGGCGAGAGTGTTCCAGGGGATGCTGCTGTTCTTCGTGCTCGGCTGCGACACGCTCATTCATTACCGCATCCGCTTGATCGGCCTGGCGCTGACGAAACAGGAAGCCCCCGCCAAGCTCGAGGCCGCACCAAAGTTGAAGGAAGCCCGCTGATGGACATCACGGTCAACATCCTCCTGACCATCGCAACTGCGGCGACGCCGCTCTTGATCGCGGCGATCGGCGAACTGGTGGTCGAACGCTCCGGCGTGCTCAATCTTGGTGTCGAAGGCATGATGGTCATGGGCGCCGTCGGCGGCTTCGGAGCCGGTTACCTGACCGGGTCGCCCTGGATCGGCCTCCTGGCGGCAATCGTCGTGGGAGCGCTTTTCTCCCTGCTGTTTGCCGTCATGACGCTGTCGCTGGCCACCAACCAGGTGGCGACCGGCCTGTCACTGACGCTGCTCGGCCTCGGCCTCTCCGGCATGATGGGAACGCGTTTCGTCGGCCAGCCCGGCGTCAGGTTGCCCAATCTCGACATTCCCGGCCTCAGCTCGATTCCGGTCGTGGGCAGGCTGCTGTTTGGCCAGGACCCTGTATTCTACATTTCGATCGCGCTGACGGCCGCGGTAATGTGGTTCCTGTTCAAGACGCGTACCGGGCTGACGCTGCGTTCGATCGGCGACAGCCACACATCGGCGCATGCGCTCGGCATCAAGGTCATCCGCTACCGCTACCTCGCGGTCATCTTCGGCGGCGCCTGCGCCGGTCTTGCCGGCGGGCATCTGTCGCTCGTCTATACGCCGCAATGGGTCGAGAACATGTCCGCTGGCCGCGGCTGGATCGCGCTCGCACTGGTGGTGTTCGCATCCTGGCGGCCGTGGCGGGTGCTGGCCGGCGCCTACATCTTCGGCGCGGTGTGGATCGGCCAGCTTCATGCACAGGCTTTTGGCATTCCGGTGCCCTCGCAGATGCTTTCTTCTCTGCCCTATCTGGCAACCGTCGTGGTTCTCGTTCTAATCTCGCGCAACAAGCGTCTGACGATGATGAACACGCCGGCCTCCCTGGGGCAGCCATTCGTTCCGGATCGTTGACAACAATAAAAAGACGGGAAGCTCCAAGGCTTAACACAGAGAGGTAACACAATGAAGAAACTGCTTATTGCCCTGATGACGACGACAGCGGCCTTGTCGCTGGCGGCGTCCGCGGAGGCTGCCGCCAAGTTGAAGGCCTGCTGGGTCTACACCGGCCCGATCGGCGATTTCGGCTATTCCTACCAGCACGACCAGGGCCGCCTCGAGGTCGAGAAAGCGCTCGGCGACAAGGTCGAAACCGCCTATCTGGAGAACGTCTCCGAAGGCCCCGACGCCGACCGTGCCTTCGAGCGTCTGGCGCGCGAAGGCTGCAAGATCATCTTCGGCACCTCGTTCGGTTTCATGGACGCTGAAGTGAAGGTCGCCAAGAAGTTTCCCAAGGTGATGTTCGAGCACGCCACCGGATACAAGACCGGGGACAATCTCGGCATCTACAATGCGCGCTTCTATGAAGGCCGCTACGTGCTCGGCCAGATCGCGGCCAAGGAATCGAAGTCCGGCGTCGCCGGCTACATCGTCTCCTTCCCGATCCCGGAAGTGGTGATGGGCATCAACTCCTTCATGCTCGGCGCACAGTCGATCAATCCGAACTTCAAGGCCAAGATCGTCTGGGTGAACTCGTGGTTCGATCCGGGCAAGGAAGCGGACGCCGCCAAGGCGCTGTTCGACCAGGGCGCCGACATCATCGTCCAGCACACCGACTCGACCGCTCCCCTGCAGGTAGCCGAAGAGCGCAAGCTGCATGGCTTCGGCCAGTCGTCCGACATGATCAAGTTCGCGCCGCACGCGCAGCTGACCTCGCTGACCGACGAGTGGGGCCCTTACTATATCAGCCGCGTGCAGGCAGCCATAGACGGCACCTGGAAGCCGGACAATGTCTGGCTCGGCATCAAGGACGGCGCAGTCAAGCTCGCGCCGTTCACCAACATGCCTGACGACGTGAAGGCGATGGCCGAAGCGACCGAAAAGAAGATCGCCGGCGGCTGGAACCCCTTCACCGGGCCGATCGCCAAGCAGGACGGCTCGGCATGGCTGAAGGACGGCGAGGTCGCCGACGACGGCACGCTGCTCGGCATGAATTTCTACGTCAAGGGCGTCGACGACAAGCTGCCGCAATAAGCGGCGGATCACATTCGATATGGAGAGGGCGCCGCGAGGCGCCCTTTTCATTTGGATGGAGAACCTGACGGGAGGGGCTCAGACAGCCGAGCCGTAGAGGTCGTAAGCGTCCGCACGCTCGATCTTGACGGTGACGATGTCGCCGGCGCGCATCGGGCGGCGCGACTGGATGTGGACCGAACCGTCGATCTCGGGCGCGTCGTATTTGGTGCGGCCTTTTGCCGACATGCCGTGCGCTTCGTCGATCAGCACCGGCAGGCGCTTGCCGACCTTCCTGGCAAGCTGCGTTGCCGAAATCTTCTGCTGGCGCTGCATGAAGCGATGCCAGCGCGCTTCCTTGATCTCCTGCGGCACCTGCTCCAGCCCTAGCTCGTTGGAGCGGGCGCCTCTGACCGGTTCATATTTGAAGCAGCCGGCGCGATCGATTTTCGCTTCATCCAGCCAATCGAGCAGCATCTCGAAATCGTCGTCCGTTTCGCCGGGGAAGCCGACGATGAAGGTCGAGCGGATGGCGAGATCCGGGCATACGTCGCGCCAGCCGCGAATGCGCTCGAGCGTCTTTTCGCCGTGGGCGGGCCGGCGCATGTTCTTCAGCACCTGCGGCGAGGCATGCTGGAAGGGGATGTCCAGATAGGGAAGGATTTTTCCCTCGGCCATCAGCGGGATGACGTCGGCGACATGCGGGTAGGGGTAGACGTAATGCATGCGCACCCAGATGCCGAGCTTGCCCAGTTCCTCCGAGAGATCGAGGAATTTCGCGCGCACTTCGCGGTCGCCGAACATGGACGTCTGGTACTTGATGTCGATGCCGTAGGCGCTGGTGTCCTGCGAGATGACGAGGAGTTCCTTGACGCCGGCCTTGGCCAGTTTTTCGGCTTCGCGCAGCACATCGGCAGCCGGCCGCGAGACGAGATCGCCACGAAGTGCCGGGATGATGCAGAAGGTGCAACGGTTGTTGCAGCCTTCCGAAATCTTCAAATAGGCATAGTGGCGCGGCGTCAGCTTGACGCCCTGCGGCGGCAGGAGGTCGATGTAGGGATCGTGCGAGGGAGGGGCAGCCTCATGGACGGCCGCCATCACGCTCTCATAGGCCTGCGGCCCGGTGATCGCCAGCACGTTGGGGTGCTTCTCGCGGATCACGTCCGGCTCGGCGCCCAGACAGCCGGTGACGATGACTCTGCCGTTTTCCGAAAGCGCGGAGCCAATGGCGTTGAGCGACTCGTCGCGGGCGGAATCAAGGAAACCACAGGTGTTGACGACAACGAGATCGGCGCCATCATGCTTGCGGGCGATCTCGTAGCCCTCGGCCCGCAGACGCGTGATGATGCGTTCGGAATCGACAAGGGCCTTGGGACATCCGAGACTGACGAAGCTGACGCGCGGGGCGGACATGGGCGATTTTCCAATGGACACGAACCGGAAACACCGATCCGGCCCGCAGTCTCGACATATAACGGTTTGCATGGCTCCCGGCAGGAGCTCAATTCGGGCGGCGCAATAGCACGGCTTCCTCAATCAGGCAAACGGAGCACTAGGCCCAGGCCTGTGCGTCAGTGCCCGCCTGACCCGAACCATGGTGACAGGAAGGCGAAATGATCGGGGAATTGCTGCACGGCCCCATCAAGCAGCATCTTGACCGCGACATAGAGGATGATGACCAGGCCGACATAGGCAATCCAGCGGTATTTGTGCAGCAGGCGCGCGACGAACGACGCCGCAAAGCCCATCAACGCGATCGACAGCGCCAGTCCGACAATCAGCACCGTCGGATGGTTCATGGCCGCGCCCGCCACGGCAAGGACATTGTCGAGCGACATCGAGACGTCGGCAATGACGATCTGCCAGGCGGCCTGTGAGAAGGTCTTGCGTGGCCCCTTGCCGGCAATGACCCCATCCTTGTCGAAATCGCCGTTCGACAGCGCTTCGGTGGCGTCGCGCTCGTCATCGTGGCTGACACGCAATTCGCGCCACATCTTCCAGCAAACCCACAGCAAAAGCAGGCCGCCGCCGATAAGCAGCATGGGACCAATGGTCAGCAGCCATTGCGTGATCAGGGCGAAGAAAATTCGAAGAACGGTGGCAGCCGCGATGCCGACAAGAATGGCTCGCTTGCGTTGGCTGACCGGCAGGCCGGCCGCGGCGAGGCCGATGACGATGGCATTGTCGCCCGCGAGCGCAAGGTCGATGGCGATGACCTGAAGGAGAGCCGAAAAGCCCGCGGCGGTAAATATTTCCATCGACCTGGAAGCCCTTCGTCGAGTGTTCGTCGGCGATCGTCCGAACGGGCCTAAAGGCATGGTCCGCTGGCGTCAAGTCGCAGCGCCGGACAACGCTGGAAAACCATTTTCGTGGCCGTGGATTTACAGAAGATACTCAGCAACCGCCGGCGGCAAGCCAATGCCGGCGCAAGCCCGCGAGAAACTAATCGTAGAGATTGTACTTCGCCCAATCGGCTTCCGGAATCTCATCTCCGATCCGATAGCGGAGCTGGAGAACTTCCATATGGTCCGGTCCCGTCTGGCATTTGAATTTCAGCCGGTACCACTGTCCCTTGCTGCGGAACGCCGCACCGGGGCTCCGGATGGCGTCGGCGCTCATCTCCGGCGTCGCGAAGGCGTATGCGACGACGCGGTCGGCCTTGAACTTGCGATCGTCGTGGGTGATCCGGTCCAGGATTTCGGCATCGCAACGCTGCTCGAGGCGGGTCTGCGGATCGAGTTTCATCAGCCCGGCGCGCAAAGCGTTGTCCATCGCACTGGCCGGAAAAGCCAGCGTCAGGGACGCAATTGCCATCATGCAGAGTGTCTTCATGGGCGGGACAAGCAGCATGTTTTGTCTGAAAAATCAACCAACAGGCCTCTCAGGTTTCCGTGTTCAGGCGGGTCGGCGCATTCAAAACCCCGTGTCGTGTTTCATCGTCGGACGAATGCGGCCATCGGATCAGCGAGGCACGGCCGGCGTCGGTGAGATCGTAGACGCCGCGGTCGACGCGCGCGAACCAGCCATAGACATTGTGCAGCAGGATCTTTGGCGCAAGCGGCGTCAGCGCCTTCAGGTCGCGTGGGCGCTTGGGCCCGTCCGCCAACGCCGCGGCGCAGGCGAGGGCGCTTTGGCGGTAAGCGGTCATGATCGGATTGCGCGATCCGCCGCCCGCGACAGGATCGCCGCGACGGCGCCGATGTTCATCGACCAGACGCGAGCGGCGACGCGGATTCTTGCGCGGCGTAACGGTGACGGGGCTCAGGAGCACCTCGACGCGGTCGTTCGCCGTCACACCAATCAGGCCGAAGCCGAGCCGGCGGCAAAGGTTGCGGAACCGGGCGTCGCTTTCACGTCCCTTGCCCCGCGCCGACATGCGCGCGGCCAGCCACACTTCATCGCAAGCAGCCGCGCGGTCGACGCCTTGCAGAACCAGTTCGAGATTGAACTGCAGCTTCAGCTCGCAGATGACGACGATCGGCGGCTCCCCCTCGCGCAGCGCGACGATGTCGCAGCCGCCGATTTCCCCTTTCACGACGAAGTCGAGGTTTTCGAGGAAACGCTTCACCGGCGCATAGAGTGAGGTCTCGTTCATACCGCAAGGCTTAGCCGATTCGACGTGAAAAGCCTCGCAGGCGAGATGGCGTCCCGCGTGCCTGACCCAGAGCTGGGATTCCGGAAGCGGTGCGACAGGGCTCAAGGACGAATTTTTTTGAGGAAAGCCAATAGCACGCGGTTGAACCGGTCGGGACGCTGCAAGGGCGCGAAATGACTGACGTCGGGCAGCATGACCAATTCCGATCCCAGTATGCTGCGGGCCAGATAGGTCGCGTGCTCGTCCTTGATAAACTCGTCGTGCTCGCTTTGGACGACCGCCACGGGCACGCCGATCTCTCCCAGTTCGGCCACGCCATAATTGGGTTCGCTTTTCATCATCAGGCCCACGGCGTTGACAAACGCATCGAATTGATCCGGCGTGGCCGACAGCTCGGCATAGTCCTTTTTGTGCCGGCTGAAACACCGCTCGATGACGGGATTGGCCTCGAATTCCTTCGTACCGCTGGGATCCATATTGCAGCCGAAGAAGAACACGCCCGCGATGCGATCGGCGGCCTTCATGCCAAGGATCAGGGCAACGCAGGCGCCATCGCTCCAACCCACTGCGATAGCCTTGTTCAAGTGCAGGCGATCCATCACCGCCAGGACATCCGAGGCCATCAGCTCGTATTTGTACGGCCGTTCGTCGCGCGTGCTGCGTCCATGGCCACGGCTGTCGATGGTGACGACCTGATAGCCGTGCTCGACCAATGTCGGGACCTGAAATCCCCAATTGCCGCTATGGCCAAGGCCGCCATGCAACAAGATCACGGGAAACCCCGTCCCAAACGTCGCGTACCAGATTTTTGCACCCTCATGCTCAACCTGGCCTTCGTCCGCCGCGGCCGGCAAAGGAGCGGTGCCATGCGCTTCGAATTTCGTGAGATCGTCGTCGCAATAGTCCATGCCGAAAACAGCCTCGTGGCAAATTGCGCAGGACCTACATTTATCGCTGGCATCCGCAGAGACCAACCCACGAGGAAATTTCTGCTGCCCTCAGGCGACACGACAGGGGAGATTGTATTGCCTAACGGCCGATATTGACCGCACCTGTTTGCGCCCGATCCTCGCTGTTTCGCGCCGGCTGATTTTCGTCGAGGGCTTCGCCATTCTGCACTGCCCGGTTCGATCGTTTCCTGCGGCGCAGCAGCGGATAGCCGATCTGTCCGAAGTAGCTGGAGGGGATCGGATCATCGACGCCGTATTTCTCAGGCACTTTGCTGCCAGTCGCATTGTACGTGCCGAACACCACGTCGAGGAAGGGCAACTGTCCGGCGAAGTTCTTGTCGTAGGCTTCGCGCTGATTGGCATGGTGCCAGCGATGGAATTGCGGGCCGGCGATGAGCCACTTCAAGGGGCCGAACGGAATCCGCAAGTTCGAATGAACAAGCAGCGTGTGCCAGAAGTAGATGACGGAAAAGACGGCGATGGAGGCCTCGGAGAATCCGAGAAAAAAGATCGGTGTCAGCGAAATTGCCTTCGTGACTATGGCGTCGACGGGATGAGAGTGGAATGCCCCCAGCCAATCCAGTTCCTCGATGCCGTGATGAACTGCATGGAACTTCCAAAGCGCGGGGATTTCGTGAAACGCACGGTGTGCCCAGTAGACGCCTATATCGGTAATCAGGATGATTTCGGCGATCTGCAGCCAGATGGGCTGGCCGCCGACCGCGTGCGTTACCGATTGCGGGACCAGCATTGCAGCGGCTTCGAGCGTGTTGGCCGCTATCAGGATTATTACCGCCTTTACGACGAGGCCGTTGAACAGCACATAGATCAGGTCGACACCCAGGCCCTTGCGCAGGATTTTTTGCGGTCGCTCGGCGAACAGATGCTCGAACGGAATGAAGATCAGCGCGCAGATCAACAGCCCCTTGGTGCCAAAGATATCCATTCGACCGCTTATCGCCTTGCCTTTGGCCAGCGCCAGCCGCGCTTCAGCTTCCGAACAGAACCACATTTCTCCTTTCCAAAGGCTTGATGCCGGCCGCCGCTGTCGTGCTCCCGGCTTGTCATGCACTCGCCGGTGTCACACCCATGTCGCAACCTGGCGCTACTTGGTCGGCGCGCGCTTGTCGAACGCAGCGCAACGCGCGTCCTTCCAGGACTAACCCCTCCGGTCCCTGCCGGCGGGGTTTTTCATTTCCAGAACCATATTGCCGGTCGCGAGTTGTCCTTGCTATTGTGCCGCTGCGGTCAGCACAGGGACGCCCATCATGGACGCAAGCGAAATGAGTGCGATCGGCGACACTCTCATGAGGATCGTCACGCCCGACATGTCTCCCAAGCAGCTTGTCAAAGCCGCCCGGAAAGCGCACCCCAAGGCCTCGAAGAAGGATATTGCCAGAGCAGCCTTCTTCTCGATCATCGCAAACGCCGATCATGACATCGGCAAGGCCAGGAACCTGCAGGCATTTGCCATCGCGGAGCGCACACAGCAGCCGGACTGAGCAAATCAGCGCCTTGGCGTTGGGTGAGCTTGCGATCGCTGCGCAATCACGCCTTCATCGCCGGGGATAGGCCGCCCGGCAGACCGACATCACGGTATCGCGCAGCCAACGATGGGCCGGGTCGGCGTCCATGCGAGGATGCCACATCGCCGATATTTTGAACTCCGCAACAGGAAGCGGGAGCTCGAAGCTCTCGAGACCCGTCGCGACGGCGTGGTCGCTTGCGCCAGCGTTGCCGAAACACGAGCGCGGCACGGTCGCTACCAGATCCGACTGGCGCACGATCCGCATTGCATCGGGGTAGCCGGGCACGACAACCACGACGGTGCGTCGAAGGCCAAGCTTCACCAACGCTCCATCGATCGGCTCGACGACATTTCCTTCCCGGGATGCCACCACATGCTTACAGGCGGCGTAGCGTTCGGGCGTGACACCAGCGCCCGTCAGAAGCGGATGTCCGGCCCGGGCCACGCCGACATATTTGTCGTGGAACAGGAACTGGGTGCGTATCTCGGGCGCGGACGTTCCAAGCAACCCGATCTCCAGATCGATGAGACCTTCCCGAAGCGGACGCGCGTCCTTGTCGGGCTTGGGCGCGAAGCGCAGTCGGACACGGGGCGCCGCACGGGTAACCGCAATCACGACCGGGCCGGAAAGGAACTCCAGGAATGCTTCGCTGGCGCGAATGGTGAATGTCAATTCGAGTGTGGCCAGGTCCACGCGCATGTTTTGCGGCCGCAGAACCGATCGCACATCCCGGGTAAGTTCATGGACGCGGTCGCGCAATTCCGTGGCGTGCGGTGTGGGCACGAGCCCGCGTCCGGCCCGGACGAGCAGCGGGTCGCCGGTGGCTGCGCGAAGTCGTGTGAGCGTCCGGCTCATCGCCGAGGTGCTCAAGCCGAGCCGTCGGGCCGCCCCTGTCACGCTGCCTTCGGCAAGCAAGACGTCCAGCGCCACGAGAAGGTTCAGGTCCACATTGTCCATGGCACAGCCTTATCCCAGCTGTTTTGGCGGATATAGCGTCGGATGCAACCATAGTTTGAATTCGGCGCGTCTGGCGCATGACCTCCGGTTGCCCATATCTGCGGTCATCCCAGCCAACGAAAAAGATTTCCCAATGTCCACGAGCGCCTTGAACACCCAGTCAAATACTATCCTCATCGTCGGCGCATCGCGCGGCCTCGGCCACGCAATGGCGGCCGAGTTCCTCAGGAAAGGCTGGAACGTCGTCGGCACGATCCGGAAAGGCAGCGGCCAGACCAAGTTGCACGACCTCACAGACGAGTTCGAAGGCCGGCTCGAAATCGAGACGGTCGACATCTGCGAGCCCGATCAGGTCGCGGCCTTGCGCGACCGGCTGTCGGGCAGGGTGTTCGACATAGTGTTCGTCAATGCCGGCGTGACAAATAACCCGGCTGAAACGATCGCCGATGTGGCGACCGACGAGTTCGTGCGGGTAATGGTCACAAATGCACTCGGCCCGATGCGGGTCCTCGAGAGCCTGGAGCCATTTGTCCCGGCGACCGGCCTGATCGGCGTGATGTCATCCGGGCAGGGTAGCATCTCCAACAATGAGACGGGTCAACGTGAGGTTTACCGCGGCAGCAAGGCAGCGCTGAACATGTTCATGCGAAGCTTCGCGGCCCGCCATGCCGCAACACCGCGTGCCATGGTGCTGATGGCGCCCGGCTGGGTCCGTACGAAGTTGGGAGGGCCGGATGGGCGGCTGAGCATCGAGGAGAGTGTGCCGAGCCTCGTGAACATCTTGCTTGCCAAGCGAGGAACCCCAGGGTTGACCTATGTCGACTACCTCGGCCGCACCGTCCCCTGGTGATATAGGCCCGCCAGTCCCGGTACGTCGCAAATATCCCCGGCACCGCACCAGGGTTCCGGAGAAAGAGGGCGAAAGGATCGAGCGTCGGCGCTCAATCCTCAAGCTCGGTCCTGTGCGGAAAGTGCAGGCGTCTGAAAGCCTACATGTTGCTGGCGGCGTGATGCTGCGGCGGAGCCGGTCTGTTCTTGGCGGGCCGGGGTTTGATGTGAACCGGCCGGTCGGCGAGTGTTTTCACTATCGGCAGCGTCACGCGCTGCTCGGCAGCCATGCGCTCGCGTTTCACCATCTTGGCGACAAAGCTCCGCACCTCGAACATAAAGGGCTCCTCCCAGATGCCCTCCCGCGAGTTCATCGTACGCCTGCCGGAGGCCGAGCGCATCTAGATTCGACAAGGTCAACCCGGCTCCCTGCCTTTCGCTGCTGCATGGAGCCGGGCTGGAAGGCGATCCGCCGTCACTGCTGTTGTCATCCTGCTGGATGACAATGGTTGCGGTATAGAAGGTACGGCTCTCTTACAGCGAGAAGCTTGCCATTTTTGAACCGGGGCGCCGGTGGTGGATGGCAGCAAGACGGCGGATATTCGTTCTAATTTCAACAACTGCAGTAACGGTTGATTCAACCATTGCTGGTATTTATTCCAGAGTGTAGCGGCGGCTCCGACAATGCGGGCGGGTGCTGGTTGCCGAAGCCGCCTGCGCAGTCCGGTTGGGATCTGACCGCGCTGTCTCAGAATAGGACAGCGCGGTCAACGATCCGTTAATCGTGACGATTTCGCCGGTTGGGCGTCATCCGTTATCCATCACTTTCCACAATTTTTGCGTTTCGTCGGCAGGCAAAGTTTGCCCAAATATCTGATTCATTGACGTTGTGGCGGAGGGAGTGTCCCTCCGCCTATGTTCCGACACCTTCCGGGTAGTTCCGCAAACCCGCACAAAATAAGGGTTTTAGCCTCTTTCCAGTATGGACAATGCCAGCAAGTTCCGATACGTTCCGACAACGATTTGTGGGTAGGAATGTGGGAACATGGCGCGGACAATAAACAAGTTAGGCCTGATTTCGAAGATCAATGAGCCGGGCATGTATGCCGACGGCGGCGGCCTTTACCTGCAGGTCGCCAAGCGGACATCCAAGACCGCTGCGGACGGGGAGGTGACAAAATCGTGGATATTCCGCTTCATGCTCGCCGGCAAGGCTCGATACATGGGGCTTGGCGACGTCAACACCTTCTCCCTGAAAGAGGCGCGGGAAAGAGCCCGTGACGCCCGCCAGAAAGTCTCGGATGGCATAGACCCTATCGAAGTCCGGAAGGAAAAGAAGGCCACTCTGCGGGCCGACGACGCCAAGCGCGTCTCGTTCAAGCAGGCGTCGGAACGCTATATCGCCGCGCAGCAGGCAGGATGGAAGAACGACAAGCATGGCAGCCAGTGGAAGAACACGCTGGAAACCTATGCGTGGCCGGTCATTGGCGATCTGGACGTTGCGAAGGTCGAGGACGGCCACATCAGCCAGATACTCGATCCGATCTGGACCACAAAGAATGAGACGGCCACTCGCGTGCGGGGAAGGATTGAGAGCGTTCTAGATTGGGCACGGGTGAGGGGCTTCCGGCCGCAGCACAGTGAAAACCCGGCTCGCTGGCGCGGGCATCTCGACAAGACCCTTCCCAAGCCGTCGAAGGTCAAGAAGGTGCAGCACCATGCCGCCATGCCCTACGGCCAGGTGAGGGCCTTCATGGGCCGCTTGCGCGCCATGTCGAGCATTTCGGCCAAGGCGCTGGAATTCACCATCTTGACCGCGGTACGAACTGGCGAGGCCATCGGCGCGACCGACAGTGAATTCGATTTCCAGAACAAGCTATGGACCATCCCCGCCGCGCGGATGAAGTCCGGCAAGTTGCATCGCGTCCCACTTTCCGATCGAGCGATCGAGATATTGAAGAGCACGCCAAGGGAGGCCAACAGCGCCTACATCTTCCCCGGCGCCCGCAAAGGCAAGTCGCTGTCGAACATGGCCATGCTGGAATTCCTGCAGGGTATGGAGGGCATGGAGGATTTGACCGTGCACGGGTTCCGATCGACATTCCGAGATTGGGTCGCTGAGCTGTCGAACTTTCCGCGCGAGATTGCCGAGGCAGCACTCGCCCACGCTCTAAAGGACAAAACTGAGGAGGCCTATCAGCGCGGCGACCTGCTTGAGAAGCGGCGCCGGTTGATGACCGCATGGGCTAAATACTGTGCCGACAGGACGCCCGAGAGCGCGAAGGTTCTCGATATGGCGGCAAGGCGATGAAGGCCGCGCTGCCGCCGGTCGATCCGGATTTTCTGATTGTCGAGCACGATCCGGAAAAGCTGCACGCCTATGCGAAGGGGCTATGGCATCATCTGCGCAACATCCGGTCTCGCGGACCTGCCAACGGATATCCAAAACCCACGATCAAGGCCGCCGCGGTCTGGCTGATCGGAGCCTATGTTGATGCGAAGGCGGCGCCCTCGTACGAGGCCTATCGCCTTATTGATGAATTACTTAAACCGGCTCCGCATGCCCCGCCTGCCAGCACCGCGCCAGTGCGCAGAGACAGCGAGGCGGCCTATAAGGCGGCGATCGCCTTCGAGGCCAGCCGGCCCCCTGGCGCTACTACGCTCTACGCCGTGGCCAAACACGTTCGCGAATCGGGAAGCTTTCCACGCCACGTCGGCAAGGACGCTCAGAAATCGGCTGAGGCGACAATCGGCGCATGGCGAAAGACAGTGCATTATCAGGACAACGTTCTCCTACAAAGGGATCCTGACGCGCTCTTTCGCAAGTGGCGGGTAGAGTGAAAACCCGGCTCGCATTTGACGGTATGACAGGATGATCTGATCGCCGGTATCTCAATTCCGTCAGGTTCCAAACAACCGCGGAAAAGGAGATTGCGAAATGCTCAAAGCCAGTGACGGCGGCCGCGCCAAGCGGTTCTTGCGCAGATCAGATGTTCAGGATTTCACAGGGCTCCCGACGTCGACCCTGTACGAGCTCATGCAAAAGGGCGAGTTTCCTAAGCCGATAAATCTCTCGCCGCGCACGGTCGGATGGATCGAGGATGAGGTGATCGCCTGGCAGGAAGCCAAGATCGCCCAGCGCGACCATGCGGCCGAGGCGGCATGATGACCGCCGACATCGGCCGTATCATTGCCTTCGATCCGGGCATCAGCGGCGGCTTCGGCGTGTGTGACTCTCTCGGCCGGCTCGTCGCGGCAGGCGAGTTGCCGACCTCCGGCGACGGCACCCGGCGGATGCTTGCTGCGCCGCTGATAGCAGCTTTGCTACGCAGGTACCGGCCGGAGCTCTGTATCATTGAGCGGGTCGGCGCCATGCCTGGGCAGGGCGTATCGTCGATGTTTCGGTTCGGCAAGGCGGCCGGTATCCTCGAAGGGGTTGTCGGCGCTGCGGAAATCCCGCTCTTGTTCGTCGCCAGCGGCGTGTGGAAGAGACACTTTAACCTCCCGGCCGCAAAAGAGGCCGCACGGGCGCGGGCGATCGAAACGTGGCCGGCGCATGCCGACCTCCTGTTCCGGCGCAAATGCGACCACGGCGCCGCCGAGGCCGCCCTCATCGCCTTGTGGGGCGCTCGAGCGCACCTGGCGGGAGGCGCGAATGCCAGCAACTGAAATGCGAAAACCGGCCCCTGGCAGGACCGGCTCTCAAGAAAGTGTCCTTCGGCAAGCGGACCCACAAAGCCTACCAGAGCAAGCCGACACGGGCAAGGCGCCGCCGATCCCGGTTGATGTCCGCGCGCGTGTCGGGGTGGCGAGGGGCTTCCTGATGGGTGCCCAATTCCGTCTTGATGAGCACGAGCTGCTTGATGAGCGTCTCAACGCGATTGTCGACCACACCAGCCGCCTCTTGTCGCTCTGGGCCGGCCGCACGCCTCCTATAAATGCGCCGGCTGTCCCCGCTTGGGTGGCAGAGGCCGCCGTCGAGTGGCGCCAGGAGCGCGACCGGCGCGAACGCGGGCGGCGTGCAGCATGACGCATCCTCAACGCCCACCGCGCCTGGTGCCTGTCCGCTGGGACGACATTCATTGCCTGCCGCGGCGCCAGCCGCTCATGCGCGGCCTCTTCGATCGGGGCAGCATGTCGGTCGTCTATGGCGCGTCCGGTTCGGGGAAGACCGCTTTCGTCCTCGATGCCGGCCTTCATGTCGCCCTGGCGCGCGATTGGAGAGGGCGCACGGTCCGCGCGGGCACTGTCGCCTATGTCGCCTGCGAGGGCGGCCTGGGCATCGAGGAGCGGTTGACCGCCTTCAGCATCCATCACGGCATCGATCCGGCCGGCGTGCCCTTCTACGTCATTCCCGAGCCGATCGATTTGTGTCGCTCGGATACCGACGCCAAGCTGCTTCTGCAGCGCCTCGCTGCCCTTCCATCTGATCCGCCGCTGGAGATGATCGTCGTCGACACGCTGTCGCGCGCGATGGCCGGTGGCAACGAAAACTCGCCCGACGATATGGGCCGCTTTGTCCGCCATTGCGACCAGATCCGCATCGCCACAGGCGCGCACCTCGCCGCAATCCATCACGCCGGAAAGGACGATGGACGCGGAGCGCGCGGCCACAGCCTGCTGAGAGCCGCGGCCGACACCGAGGTCGAGGTCGTCAAGTCCGAGTCGGGCATCGTGGTGGCGACCACGACCAAGCAGCGCGACCACGCCAGCGGCGATGCCTTCGCCTTCAAACTCGTGCCAGTCGAGATAGGCCAGGACGAGGAAGGCCGCGCCATCACCTCATGCGCGATCGAGGAAGCAGACGCCGCGCCCGCCATAGCTCCCAAGCAACAAATGAGCGCCAAGCAGCGCAACGCCATCACTGCCCTTCACAACGTCGTCGCTTCACAAGGAACGCCGGCGCCTCCCGCCTTCAACCTCCCGGCCGGCATCGTCACCGTGCAAGCCGATCACTGGCGAGATGAACTGTTCCGCCGGGGCGATCTGGACAGCGGCGGCGCCAATCCCCGCCAGGACTTCCGCCGGCTTCGTGACCAGCTCAAGGCTCGAAATCTCATAGGCGAGCGGGACGGATGGGTATGGGCAGCGTAGAGCTAGGGGGCAGGTGTAGCACTGTAGCACCCTGTAAAGGGGGGTGCTACAGAGTGCTACGCCCTTACTGCCGGAACAGTGCTACGCGAGTGCTACAGAGTGCTACGCGCTACAGGACCGGTAACTATTCCCGCGCCATCGATTTCCGGCCGCGGCGTTTCCTAGCCGCCGACGCGCGTTTTCGCAGTCAGCCACTCGTCTTTTTCCTGGCAGGCCCCACATGGCGGAGGATATCTCCGCCAATCAAGTCCGGAAACGTTGACTTTCAAGGCTGCGAGAGCATTCTACCCACGAATCAACCAACGTTTTTGCAGGCAGAGATGGGACCCGAAATGAAGCCGGAAACAACGGCGTGGCAACACGATGGCAACGTGCACCGCGATTTGGCGAGATAGGTTCGGATGGGCACCCGAGGACCACAGTGCAGCATCTGCGCGCACCGCGAGCGAGCGGCGATCGACCTCGCCTTGGCGCGCGGCGTGAGCGTCACCGCCTTGCATCGCCGGTACAAGGTGTCGACGGACGCGATCTATCGCCACCAGCGCGCGCACCTGCCGCCGCAACTGCGCGCCAAGCTTCTGGCCGGACCTGACACCGCGATCGACATAGACCGGCTGAAGGAAACCGAAAGCCAATCCCTCCTGGCAAACCTCATTGCGCTGCGTCATCGCCTGTTCGCCTCGATGGACGTCGCCGAAGAGGCAGGCGACAGCAGCATGGCCGCGCGCGTCGCCGGGCAGATTCACAAGAACCTGGAGCTGACGGGCCGGCTGCTCGGCGACCTGGCGACGGGGACGACCATCACCAATGTGACGGTGCTGCCTCAGTATGTTCACCTTCGCGTCGAACTGGTCCGCGCTCTGGCGCCGTTCCCCGAGGCGCGGCAGGCCGTTGCCGCAGTGCTTCACACGGTCGAACACGACGCGGCAGAGACCATGGTGCGGCAACCCTTTGCGGTGCCAGCATGAGCCTCGCTCGGGACATGGCGCGGGCCTTCGACCCGGTGCTGATGATGCAGGACTATGGCGTCATCGCCGACCGCTGGCAGGCTGACGTGTTGCGGCAGGATCCTCGCCGCGCGCTCCTGTTGTGCTCGCGCCAGAGCGGCAAGACCGAGGTTGCCATCGCCAAGGGCCTGCATACGGCCATCTATGCGGCGCCATCGCTGGTCGTCATCCTGTCGCCCTCGCAGCGGCAATCGGGCGAACTGTTCCGGCGGCTGATGCTATGTCACCAGAAGCTCGAGGGCGCGCCCGAGCTCACTGCGGAAAGCGCGCTTCGGGCCGAACTGTCGAATGGTTCGCGCATCCTTGCATTGCCCGGCTCGGAGCGAACCGTGCGCGGCATCGCTGGCGTCGACCTGCTCATTGCCGACGAGGCAGCGCGCATCCCCGACGAGTTGATGACGGCTGGTCGACCGATGATGGCGACCAGGCCGGACGCGCGCATGATGGCCCTGACGACACCGGCCGGCAAACGCGGCTGGTTTTTCGACGCCTGGCATGGTGATGACACATGGGCGCGCGTCCGCGTGCCGGCGACCGACTGTCCCCGAATCAGCGCCGATTTCCTTGCCGAAGAGCTGCGCGAGTTGGGGCCGACGCGCTACGGCGAGGAGTACCAGCTCGAGTTCTACGACGACCAGGAGGCCGCATTCCCCACCGCCATAATTGACGCCGCGTTCACTCCGGAGGTCTCGACCCTATGGTAGAGACCCGGGAAGAACGCTTCGACCTGCGCGGCGTGTCGTGGCGCCGCAAGCACGTTGTGCCGGTCGATCGGTTTGTGATGGGCGTCGACCTGGGGCAGTCCGTTGACCCAACGGCAATCTGCATCCTGCACCATCGCATCGAACCGCGTGACGATTGGGAAATCATCCAGAAGGACAAGGTGACCCGCCAACGCGCGACCGTGACCTTCGACGTTCGCCACCTGGAGCGCGTCGCCCTGGGCGTGAGCTACCCTGAGATTGTCCAACATTGCATGACAATTCTCGCTCGGCCGCCGCTGCGCGATGGCTGCGATTTCGTCATTGACGAGACCGGCGTCGGACGCGCGGTCGGCGATATGTTCGACGCGTCCGGCCTGGCGCCGGTGAAGGTGCAGATCACCGCCGGCAACGAGGTGACCGGCCTTGGCCCGCGGCGATGGGGCGTTCCGAAGGCCCTACTTGTGTCGACATTGGACGCGCGGCTGCATTCTGCGCAACTCCGCTTTGCGGCAGCCCTGTCGGACGGCGCGGCGATGGCCGAGGAACTGAAGGATTTTCAGCGCCATGTCACGGCGGCGGGGCGGGCGACCTATGCGGCGAGGACCGGCAGGCATGATGATCTCGTTCTCGCGGTGGCGATCGCGCTGTGGCGGGCCGTGTCTGCGCGACATGGACCGTCCACCACAACGGGATTTGATGGGTTGATTTGACTATGGCCAAACCTCTCAAGGAGAAAAACTATGGCGACAGCGAAAATTTCTGATGCTCAGCTTGGTATGATCGGCGCCGAGGAGGCCCGATGGCCATCTTCGGATGTGAGCATTTGGTGGCGAAAAAGCCACGAGGCAATGGCCGCGATCCGGGCCGGCGTGCGGCTGGTCGACATCGCCATCGCGCAGCAGGAGGGTAACCACGACCTCTCCGACGCCGGCAGGTTGAAAGCGATCGCACAGATCGGTCTCGCTGCTATCGATGCGGGGATCGCTGGTGCCGAAGTCGCCGCTGCCGATCGTGAAATTGATAGGCGCGTGGCTCATGTAAGCACCGCCATCACCTTGCCCGAGGTGTCGAACGACATTGCGGATGTGATGCTGGCCGCCGAGATCCGCGCTTTCATCCGCAGCCAACACGGATCAGGCAATGATCCCGTCAATTATTTGTACAAGCAGAAAGTGATGGCCGATCAGCGCGTTGTGGCAGCCGTTAGCGCGGCGCCCGCCTTTCTGAGCGGCATAGACGACGAGCAGAAAACGCAGTTCTTGGCGCGGGCCCAATTGCAGATGTTTCCAAGCTCGGCCAGCGAGCAGCAACAACTGCTCAAGGCTAAGATAGCGCTCCACGATGCCGTCGCCGCAGCGGAGCGCATGGTCGGCCAGCGCGCGCAGCTGTCGAGCCGCCCGGGAGCAGATGGCGGAGTGATTTGGGAACCTCGAATTCTGGCGAAGGTCGCCTGACATGGAAAAGGTGCGCCCGTTCGATCAGCCGCGGGCGCGGCCGAAGCAGGACCGGCTGGGCTCCAGGCTGGTTTCCATCCGGTCCTGCAACACTAAGGAGAGGAAGGGATCATGACTGACGAACCAGCCGCATCAGTGTGGATCGACATTCGCGGCAACATTGCGCCGTTCGAACAGGCATTGGCCAAGGCCAGGCAGATGGCCGATGCGTTCGATGCCGAGGTGTCGCGCAAACTGAGCGGATCCTCAGCAACCGAGGCCGGGCTTGCCAAGATCGCGGCTGCGGTCGAACAGACCAATGCGCTGTTGAGCAAGATGGCGGGGGTTGCTGCCACGTCCAGCGGCGGCATGACCAAGCTTGCCGCCGAGTCCGAAAAAGCCAGCACCTCGATCGACGACGTGAAGGCGAGTTCGACCGCTGCCACCGCATCGATCGGCCGGCTCGGCACCCAGGCTGACACGGTTACCGCCAGCATCCAGCGCGCCGTCACCGCCAATGGCCAGTTCGCAGCATCCAACCTGCGCATGGCGGATGGCACCCAAGCACGGGCCGAAGACATCCAGGCTTATGGCGCCGCCCTCGATGATATCAGGGCGAAATACAACCCGCTGTTCCGGGTGACGCGTGAGTATCTGACGCTGAAGGAAGAACTGCGCATCGCCACAAAACTCGGCGCGATTTCGGAAGGTGAGGCATCGGACGCCTTGTCGCGCGAGCGCACCGCTACCCTTGCCAGCATCGCGGTGCTGAAAGGCCATTCCGGCGCGCTCA
Organism: Mesorhizobium sp. ES1-3; assembly: GCF_020164795.1. NCBI lineage: Bacteria > Pseudomonadati > Pseudomonadota > Alphaproteobacteria > Hyphomicrobiales > Phyllobacteriaceae > Mesorhizobium > Mesorhizobium sp. ES1-3. The sequence goes on along the minus strand of NZ_JAIUGW010000029.1, from coordinate 38,821 downwards.
ATGAGACCGGCAAGGCTGCTGGCCTCTCCAGCGTTCAGATCGCCGAGTTGGGCCACGTCGTGCGTGCCACGGCAGGGACGATGCTGGCTGGCGGCAGTGCCATGCAGGCACTCAGCTTCGAGGCGACCAGGATCGGGTCCATCCTGGGTCAAGGCGGCGGCGTTGTTCCGACGCTGAGCGTGCTCGGCAGCGTCGCAACCTCCACCTTCAGCAAGATCACCAGCCTTGTTGCGGGCAGCACCATCCTGCGTTCGCTTGGCGTGGCGGCCATCGCGGCAAGTCTCGGCTTCGAGGCCATCCGCGACCGGGCGAGCGAGGCCGAGCACCGCTCGATCGGCTTTGGCGAGACGTTTCATGCGATCTTCCAGACAATCGGTAATGATCTCAGGGGTTCGGCGGTCGGGTCCATCTTCGACACGATCTACACTGGCGCCAAATACGCTTTCCAGAAGCTCGGCTCGGCAGCGGTCGATATCGCCGAATTGGTGATCAATGCCTTCCATGCGGCCGGCTATGACATCGTTGCAGGATGGCAAAGTTTCCCCGCGCAACTCGGTCTGATCTTTGGCGAAGCCGCCAATATGGCCATTGAGCCGATCAACTTCCTGGTGAAGAAGTCGTCGGATGCTGTCGATGCAATCATAGAGGCATTCAACAAGATCCCTGGGATCGACATCGCGCCGATCAACGCGCCGGACGAACTGATTAAGGGCTTCGACACGTCGAAACTCAAAGCGCAATTGACCAAGGCGATCGAGGATCGCAATGCTGAGGTCGATCGGATTATGGCATCACATCCGCTGCGTACCTTCGCAAGCGATGTGGTCGACCAGATCCAGACCAATCATGCGCTGGAGGGTCTCGGCGACCTGTCGAAGATCAGTTTCGGCACGGCGACCTCAAGCGCCAATGGCTTTTCCTCGGCGGTCGGCGGCATTGGCAAGGCGGCGAACGGCGTGAGCGTCGAATTCGGCGGCATGTCGCAGCAGATCATCAACGTCTCTCGCGCGTTTCAGGATGCCAAGCTGGCTCAACTGGGCGACCTCCAGCAGACCATCACCAACCTGCATTCCACGCAGGCGCAGATCAAGAAGATCCAGGACGACCTGAACGCGGCCCCGCACGCCGAGATTGAGCAGGTCTTCGGCAAAGGCTTTTTCGGCAACGCCAATCAAGCCAGGACCGCGATTGAGCGCACCGCAACAGCGGTCGACAAGCTCTTTGCCGCCTATGACCACGGCAATGGAAGTGCCAAGTCGCTGAATGACGGCATCGACCTGCTTCGGCAAACCCTGCTCCAGATGGGCGGCGATCCGGTCGCGATCAATGCCTTCTTCGACAGCATCGTCAGCGGCGAAATCAAGGTGCGCCAGTTGAAGTCCGATGTCGTCGGCCTTTCCGACAGCATCCGCAACATTCCCAACAAGACGGTGACGATCACCGTGCGCACCCAGCAGGTCGGGTCCGGCACGCAATCGCAATACAGCGTGCCGAGCGAGACGACTGGCGGCTCGACAACGGTCGGCGTGACGCGCTATGGCGGCATTCCCGGCCAGCAGTCCGGCCCGTCGATCACCGCCAACACCGTGCCGAGCACCGGCTATGGCAGCATGGGCGGGTATGGCGATTCCAGCACCGGCACCGTCAATGTGACCCGCTTCGCCACAGGCGGCATGATCCATCCCGGCGATACCCAGCAAGTCTCGTTCTTCAAGAGCCCGGCTGAAACGGTCGGCATCTTCACGCCGGGCCAGATGCAGGCGCTCGCGGATCCGCAGTCGGGCTTCACCGGACGTCAGCCGACGGCCAACGACAATCGCGCATGGACCGTCTGGATGAACATCGAGGCCAACACGCGCAAAACCGCGCAGCTGCTCGACGACATCAAGACCAGCGGCAGCTTCAGCGGATTGGGCAGTTCCTCCAGCAGTGGCGCCGATACCTCCTCCACCTCCAGCGTCGACCCTGCCACCGCTCAGTTCCTCAGCGTGCTTGCCGATGTCAAATCGAACTTCCGCGCCGCCGGCATCGTCGGCGGTGGCAACATCGGCTATGGCTCCACGGGCTTGGGCGCAACCCCAGAGCAGATCGCCCGCGCCATCATTTCTGGCGGCCAGTCACCGGTTGGCTATCCGAGCGGTGGTTCGTCGATCGGTGCCGCTCCCACCGCCCTTCGTGGTGGCGATCCCTACAATGCCATGCTCAACGGCATCAGCCCGACCGATCCGAGATATGCGCAGGTCTATGCGCAAGCGCTTGCCGCCTCGAACAAGGCGCATGGCTTCGACACCGGCGGCATAATGGGTCCGGGCAACGGCGACACGCAAAAGATCGAGTTCTTCAAGAGCCCCGAGGAACGCGTCATCATCGCGAGGCCTGACCAGTTCACCGATGCGCGCCCACAGCCAAAGACGCCGAGCGATGCGGGTTCCGCCGGGCGCCCGATTGCGTTCAGCCAGGTCAACCATTGGAACGGCGACAAACCGCCTTCAAGGGACAGCCTTGCTGCGGTTCGCCGTGCAACGGCGCTCGGCTTCATGGATGCTCAGAGGTCCACCCGTGGTCGATAAAACTTGGGCGCGATCGTCGATCTATTTCACGCGAAACATCGGCAACTGCCTTGGCGACGTCGTTCCTGACGACGTGGCGTGCGTCCTGTCTACCGTGCATTTGGCCGAGATTGGCGACATCGTGGGGATCTGGCTGCATCCCGACGCGTCGGACGATGCCAGGCTTCCCGCGCGTGTGCGCGCAGGCGACGCGGCGCTGATTAAAATACTCGCCGCGCAAGAGGAGACAGCCATCAGCGTGATGACGCTCAATCCTGTCTGGGTCGGCCCGATTCCTCGCGCTCACATCGACGCCATCCACAAGGTCATTGGCTTTCGCGAGGCAGATGGGCGCATGTGGATGTGGGAGCGCCTGATCACGAAAGGTGCCGCCTGATGGTCTGGTTTGCCACTCCGGGCCAGGCCGCCAACGGCGCCGGCCTGACCTTTGGGCCGACCCCGACGGAAACGGCAAAACCTGTCGAGCCGGTGTCGGCGTTCAACGTCTCCAACGTCATCGGCCGACCGATCCCGATCGTCGTTGGAACCGGCAAGGTCGATGGCATCCCTGTCATCGGTGGGTCGAAAACCATCACCGTCGTGACCGGGGGAACGCCTCCGGGCGGCAGCCTTTTCAACTTTGGCGGCAATCCGCCGGTCGACCCGCCGATCAGCACGACAAAGCAGGTCGCCACCCTCGGCTATCTCCTTGCCTATGATCCCTTCGGTTCGGGCTACAAGCTCATCCGGGTCGAGATCAATAACAAGGTCGTTTTCGACGCGGAGAACGGCATCGGCGCCTCGGAAAACTTCCGCTTCTATGGTGGCAACCATACCGAGGTCGATCCGATCGCCAAAGGCGTCATCGGCGAGAAGGCTGGCGCATGGCGGCACTTCGCGATGATCTACATCGACGGTTTTGCGGCCGATAGCGAGCCCACGGTAAAATGCGTGATTTCCAATGCGGCCACCGACAGTGGCGGCACACATGAGATCGCTTGGATCACCAACGATGTGGTCAGGCTAGGGAATAGCAGTTTCTTGTCTGACGACACCCCGAGTGCCGCCTACGACATCGCCGACGGGATCATTTATCAGGCCTTGACGAGCTATCAGGTGCCAGGCCTAACGCAGGTCTACCTCGCCGCGCTCGATGTCCAGACCCACCTCGAGCTCTACCGCGTACCGCTGGCCGACAGCCAGGCCTACGTCAACGGCACCGTACAGCCTCGCGCGATGCCGGGATCTGGCTACATCCTCGTCAGAATGGCGAACGGCTCTGCAGACCGCCCGCTGCGCGTTTACAATGCCACCACGGGAGCCGTTATTGCCGAATGGAACGAGGACGCCGCGACGGACTCGATCAACTGGCTGCCTCCGATGCAATTCGGTCAGAAATGGGTAACGGTGGGCTGCGACCTGAACAGCGGTGGCGGCTTCCTTGCCGGGCAGGCAGTCGTCGATCTGGCGTTCTCGACGATCTCAGTGACGCGCGACACCATCAACATCAGCGACGCGATCCAGTGTCGCGGCCGCACACTTGTCGGCTCGATCTCATACTTTGGCTTCGATGCTTCTGGGACCGATGGAATTTATGAATACAGGTTCGATGGCGATCTCTGGACACACTCGCTAGCCTACACCCAGGCCGGCACCATAAACGGCATCCACTACGATCCACAGACCGACTATCTCGTGGTCTCGGAGATTGAGAGCAGCGTTTCCTATATCCGACTGGTGAATCCCGAAACCGCGACTGTCGTCAGCCAATTCACGCTTCCAAAGCAGCTTTTCACTCTCGGCGGCGGCCAGTCGTCTCAGGGGCGGGTTTTCCCGAAGCCCGGCTTTGCGCTTTTCCAGGCTATCGACGGCGCCGAAGTGTGGCTCATCAATGTTGCCGCGGGCACCGCAAGTCTAATGGCGGATGTCACCGACATAACGGGTCAGTCGGCCAGCTATCCGATTTACGATCTGTTCCGGTTTTCCATCTTCAACGGCTTCGGCGACGATCACTGGACCGAGTATCGGTTGCCGAACACGATCCCAGGCGCAGTATCGTTGCGGTGGCTTCTGACAAAAGTGATGTTCCTCGCCGGCTATACGCCGGAAGACCTGACATTTGATGGCGATTTCGGGTCAGACGATGAAGACCCGGGCGATGGTGGCGGGGGCGATGGTGGGTGGGGCGATCCGCTGCCCGATGGCTCGATCGCATCCCTCGACTTCGTTGGCGGGTCCTATTATGCCGGCGGCTCTACCCGAGCCGTTGCCGATCTCCTTGGCGGCGGCTTTGATCCCACGTCGATCTCCGGGTCCGGAATGTATGTCGACAACAGCAACGCCAATCGGCCAAACGCGATCGGCGCCCTGGCTTCGGACATCGCAACGGGCCTAGCAGTAGGTTGCACCATCGTCTTCGAGATCGACCACGTCTCCGATCCCTATGGCTTCCTGATGTGCATCATGGATGCCGTGGCGCGCTCGCTGATGACCAACTACGTCAACATCGGCCATAACAACGTTCTGGAAGACCAGGCTGATATCTGGTTTCACGGCGAGGTCACCTATAGCGGGACCGGCCTCCACAAATCGGCCTTTACCCTCGGCCGCCACAACGCCGGCAACTACGATTATTCCGTCTCGGTTGACGGCGCCACTGCGGTAACGCAGACGGTCGCCTATGCACCGTTTTCGCCGGTTAACACCATCACCATCGGTCACGACGGCGACGACACATTCGTCCTGGACGACGCCTACATCCGTTCGATCAAGCTATACCCGGCCAAAGATCCGGCCGACCTGCCAGCGCTGACTGCATGATGCCGACGCTCGCCGAATTGGGGGACCTCAAATCAGCGCAACCAATTTGGTTGCAAACCAGCCTTTGTAACCAATTTGGCTACACGGAAGTATAATGGTGCCAATATGGTGTCAAAGTAACCATTTTTGATGAATTTACATTGGACTGATCGACGGACTATATTTCCTAGTGTCAAGCACAAGGAGATAAGTCCATGACGGTCAAATCCGAATACTGCCTTTCCAAGATCGCCCGCGACCCGATCGTTGCCGCATTCCTGGCGCGCGGTGAGCGTGATCTTGGAACCGAGCCGGTTCCATCCTGCCTGCCGAAGTCGCCGCTGCTTGCCGATGGTGCAGCAGAGAAGGTGCAGGAGATGGCCGATGCGTGACCAGGACAAGTTCGCCGTCGCTGAGGCGATGGCCGATCTCGCCGTCATCGAGGACCGGACCGACAGTGCAGAGGCCATCCGAATCGCTATTTCGCAGATGGTCGCTGGCGCGCTATTCATTGAGACGCGCGCCGGCAAGGCGAGGGCCGACTCGGTCGTCGCCGAGCTGTTCCGGGCCCAGTGCTGGCCGCGCCAGGAATCCGAAGCATGACCACAGAACCCAGAACCGTCACAGAATCAAACGTGGCCGAGACCGTCGCGGTCCTCAGGCAGACAAGCGACGAGCGCGGCGCCGAGGCCGCGATGGACCTTGCGCGAGCCATGATCCTCGGCAGCGTCGCCTTCATCATGGGCGAGGCTGGCGATTTCGAAGCCGAGCAGATCCTGCGGGACGTGCTGGCAGCCTTGCCTCAGAACTAGCCCGTACCCTTGCGGAACAGGTTTGTGGGTAGGTTTGAATATCGCTTTCAGCGCTTTTCGTAAAATGTGAATAAAAACATGGCTTTAAATGCTATAAATGGCGGAGGGAGTGGGATTCGAACCCACGGTGAACTTGCGCCCACGCCGGTTTTCAAGACCGGTGCCTTAAACCGCTCGGCCATCCCTCCAGTGACTGCCGGCCACTGCTCTAGTGTGCCCGGCGAAGGCCTGTCAACCGGCTTGGCTGAAACGGGCCTTTGCCGGCGCCCTGGGACCAGACGAGCGGCGTCACAATCTTGCCCGGTTCCGGCCACAATCGGTTAATACCGTGATAAACAATTCCTGCGCACAAAGGATCGGGGTCCGGGACGTCGTTGGCATTGTCGAGTGAGTGCTTGGCTCTTCTGATGGTCGGATACGACGTCTTTGGTTGAGACTTTAGGGAACAATCAAGAATGCAGGCTGTGACGCACCCGCGTCTTCGTCGCGTTGCCACGGTTGCGTTGCTTGCAGCGTCCGCTGCATTGCTTGCCGCTTGCGCGTCGCAGCCCGAGCCGAAGGGGATGGTCTACAAGAAGACCCGCTCCAAGGAATATTTCGCCGAGACCGAATATGGCGTGAAGGCCAGTCCGCGCGCTGCCTTCATGCGGCGCGGTGGCGGTCGCGATCAGCTTGGCAAGCCCTATCAGGTACGCGGCAAGTGGTATTATCCCAAGGAAGACAAGAAGTACGCCAAGGTGGGTCTGGCCTCGTGGTATGGTGACGCCTTCCATGGCCGGCTGACCGCCAACGGCGAAGTCTACGACATGGCGCATCTGACGGCGGCGCATCCGACCATGCCGCTGCCCAGCTATGCCCGCGTCACCAACCTCGAAACCGGCAGTTCGGTGATCGTGCGCGTCAATGACCGCGGCCCATACCATGAGGGCCGCATCATCGACGTCTCGGAGCGGGCCGCACAGATGCTGGACTACGACAAGGTCGGCACCGCAAAGGTGAAGGTCGAATATGTCGGCCGCGCCCCGCTCGACGGCAATGACGACCAGTATCTGATGGCCTCTTATCATCCAGGCAACCGCATACCGGATCCATCGGATGGCCTGCCGACGGGCGTCATGGTGGCCATGAACGGGCCTTCGCCGAGCCTTCCGATGGGCGCGGCCGCCGTGCCGTTTCCAGGTCAGCTGACCGATGCCGCGACCCCGGTCGAGGGGCAGATGTCCGCGCAGCCGGTCTTCGGCGATCTCGCGCTGCCCGATTTCGGACCGATCGTGCCGGAACGGCCGGAGATCGGCTTGCCGCCGCAATCGCCGTTCGCCATGGCCTCGCTGTCCTATGCCGATGAACGCGTCCATCGCGCGGATGTCTTTGCCGCTCTGGACGAAAGCGGCATGGCGCCCGCCGAAATCCTGCGGTCGTGGAAGAAGACCAACTCCCGAGCGGCGCCGTCCAGCTCCGACTATGTCGCCGCCGGCACGTTCGACGATGCCACCCAAGCCGAACGTGTGGCCTCGGCGCTGAAGCCCTTCGGCAGAATAGAAATCCAGCGCTCCGATCTCGACGGCAATGACTGGTATGCGGTCAACCTCTATCCGGACGGCCATGGCGGCCTGGACGAGTTGTTGAAGGCGGCCTGGTCGCACGGCGCGCCCGACGCGCTGGTCGTGCGCGACTGATCCAGGAGCCGGCTTTCCGCCGGCAGTTGATCCCTCGCCGAAAAAGCTCGATAGTTTCGGCACGCCGGAGGGGCCGGCCAATGGGTCGCGTTTCATGCAGTTTCGCTTGCTACAGCCTTTCGCCGGGTTTTTTCTCCTCGGCCTCCTGCTTACGCTTTCGCCGGCCCAAGCGCAGCTTTTCGAAACCAAGGCCGCACAGGCCTTCATGATCGATGCCGACACCGGCACGGTGCTGTTTTCGAAAGATGCCGACAAACCCATTCCACCGGCCTCGATGGCCAAGCTGATGACGATGGAAGTGGTTTTCAACGCCCTCAAGTCCGGACGCCTCAAACTCGACGATACGTTCGTGGTCAGCGAAAACGCCTGGCGCACAGGTGGCGCGCCGTCGGGGACCTCGACGATGTTCGCCAAGCTCAAATCGGCGATCCGACTCGAGGACCTGATCCAGGGGGTGACCGTGCAGGCCGCGAATGACGGCTGTATCATCATAGCCGAAGGCATGGCCGGATCCGAGGACAATTTTGCCAGGGAGATGACCGAACGCGCGCGCCAGATCGGCCTCAAGACATCGACTTTCGTCAATTCGACCGGACTGCCGGCCGATGGCCAGCAGACAAATGTGCGCGAGTTGGCGCAGCTCGCCCTGCATCTGTGGCGCGAATACCCGGATTACTATCGCTACTATGGCCTGAAGGATTTCACCTGGAACAAGATCTCGCAGAGGAACCGCAACCCGTTGCTGGCGATGGACATCGGGGCCGACGGCCTGGCTGTCGGCGCCAGCGAGACATCTGGCTTCGGCATCGTCGCTTCGGTCAGCCACGACGGCACGCGGGTGATCGCGGCGATGAGTGGACTGGCCAATGACAAGGAGCGCGCAGAAGAGGCGCGCAAACTGCTCGACTGGGGCGTTCGTTCGTTCGAGAAGACCGAGATTTTCGCCAAGGACGAGGTGGTCGGCGAGGCCCAGGTCTTTGGCGGTGCGAAATCGGGCGTGACGCTGAAGGCAAAAGGTCCGATCGACATCTTCCTGCCGATCACCAACCGCGACAAGCTGACGGCCAGGATCGTCTATACCGGCCCGGTCGCCGCACCGGTGGAGGAGGGGCAGCCGGTGGGCGCACTGCGCGTCTGGATCGGCGACACGCTGAGCCAGGAGACACCGTTGTTCGCAGCCGAGTCGATCGGCGTCGGCACGTTGCCGCAACGTGCGCTCGATGCCGTCAAGGAACTGGCGATCGGCTGGCTGCGATAGCACCGACGGCATGGACGTTTCCCCGAACGCGGACTATCTAGAGCGCAACAATCCACTCAAACAGGAATAAAGGCCTCTCGGTTGGCGCGCGGATTTTTCATCACCTTCGAAGGCGGCGAAGGCGCAGGCAAGTCGACACAGATCGAGCGGCTGGCCACAAAGATGCGCGCCAAGAAGTATGATGTCCTGCGCACGCGTGAACCGGGCGGCTCGCCGGGCGCCGAAGCAGTCCGGCATGTGCTGCTTTCGGGCGCCGCCGAACCGTTCGGGCCGAAGATGGAAGCGCTGCTCTTCGCTGCCGCGCGTTCCGACCATGTCGAGCAGGTCATCCGCCCGGCGGTCGAGCGCGGCTCCATCGTGCTTTGTGACCGCTTCCTGGATTCCTCGCGTGTCTATCAGGGTGTTACGGGCGGGATCGATCCGGCATTCATGGCCATGCTGGAACAGGTCGCCATCAACGGCATGATGCCCGACATGACACTGATCTTCGATATCGACCCGGCCGAGGGTTTGAAGCGCGCGACATTGCGGCGTGGCAGCGATGCCGCCGCCGACCGCTTCGAAAAGGAGACGCTGGCCATCCACCAGGCCCGCCGCGAAGCGTTCCTGGCGATCGCCGCGGCAGAGCCGGAACGCTGCATCGTCGTCGACGCGTCAGCCGACCCGGACACGGTGGAGGATGTCGTCACGGCGACCGTGTTTGCGGCATTGGAGGCAAGGGCGCCCGAGCGCAACAGGCAGGTCGCACCGGTATGATCTTCGAACGCATCGCGCCGGAACAACATGATACGCTGGACGGTGTGCCGGAACCCTCCGAAACGCCGCGTCTGGTCGGGCACGGGCAGGCCGCCACCATGCTCGCCGCCGCCTATCGCGCGGGAAAGCTGCCGCATGCGCTGATCTTCGCCGGGCCGGTCGGCATCGGCAAGGCGACGCTCGCCTTCCATCTTGCCCATCACCTTTTGAAGCATCCGGCCTTCGACCAGGCGCCCGGAAACCTTGCGGTTCCCGATCCGGCCTCGCCGCTGTTTCGCCAGATCGCCACCGGGGCGCATCCCGGGGTGCTGCATCTGACCCGCCCCTTGAACGACAAGACCAAGAGCTTCAAGACCGTCGTCACCGTCGACGAGATCCGCAAGGTCAGCCGCTTCCTGTCGCTGACTTCGCACGACGGCAGCTACCGGGTGGTGATCGTCGATCCGGCCGACGACATGAATGCCAATGCGGCCAATGCCTTGCTGAAGAATCTCGAGGAACCACCGGCACGGACCCTGTTCATTCTCATCGTCCATGCGCCGGGCAGTCTGCTGCCGACGATCCGCTCGCGCTGCCAGGTGGTGCGGCTGACGCCGCTCGACGCCAACGAACTGATGGCGGTGCTGGAGACAGCGGAGCCGCCACCACCGGACGATCCGGCCGCGCGAGCCGCGCTGGTCGAGCGGGCAGGGGGAAGCGCGCGCAGCGCGATCCTGCTGACGCAGTATGGCGGGCTGGAAATCGCGCAGACGCTCGATGGCCTGGTGGCGACGGGAAAGAGCGATATTGCCGGTGCCTACCGCCTGGCCGAGGCCGTCGCGGGCAGGGACCAGGCGATCCAGTTCGACATCTTCAACCGCCGGGCGCTGGACCTTCTGTCGGACGCGGCAAGCCAGGCAGCGCAGGCTGGCGATCTCAAGCGGGCCAAAACGCTCTCCGATACTTGGCATGAGGCCTTGGACGCTATATCTGAGACGGACACCTACAATCTCGACAAGAAGCAGCACGCCCTGACCATGATCGACCGCCTGAATTCTGCAATGCGAATGTGACGGCCTTTTTGGTGCATGCCGTTGCCCCAATGCCGGGGCCACTTTTGGGCGGCATGCATTGGTCTCGGGATGGCAATCGCCATTCCGATGCGATATCCACCGCCACGGCTTCCATTCAGACATTCATGACGGTTCATTCATGTCACGCGACACATTCTACATCACGACCGCGATTTCCTATCCGAACGGCAAGCCGCATATCGGCCATGCGTACGAGCTGATCGCCACCGACGCGCTTGCCCGTTTCCAGCGACTCGACGGCAAGCAGGTCTTCTTCCTCACCGGCACCGACGAGCACGGCATCAAGATGCTGCAGACGGCGAAGAAGGAAGGCATTTCGGCGCACGACCTGGCCGACCGCAACTCGGCCGAGTTCAAGCGCATGGCGACCGCGCTCAACGCCTCCAACGACGATTTCATCCGCACCACCGAGGAGCGGCATTACGCGGCTTCGCAGGCGATCTGGAAGGCAATGGCCGCCAATGGCGACGTCTACAAGGGCGGCTATGCCGGCTGGTACTCCGTGCGCGACGAAGCCTATTACGGCGAGGAGGAGACCGAGGTCCGCCCCGACAATATCCGCTACGGGCCGCAGGGAACGCCGGTCGAATGGGTCGAGGAAGAGAGCTATTTCTTCCGCCTGTCGGCCTACCAGGACAAGCTCATCGCGCTTTATGAAAACCAGCCCGACTTCATCGGTCCGGCCGAGCGACGCAACGAGGTGATGAGCTTCGTCAAGTCGGGACTGAAGGACCTGTCGATCTCGCGCACCACATTCGACTGGGGCGTGCCGGTACCTGGCGACGAAAAGCACGTGATGTATGTGTGGGTCGACGCGCTGACCAACTACATTACCGGCGTCGGCTATCCCGATGAAAAAGCTGACAATTGGCGGTTTTGGCCGGCCGATGCGCACATCATCGGCAAGGACATTGTACGCTTCCACGCGGTCTATTGGCCCGCCTTCCTGATGTCGGCCGGCATCCCGCTGCCGAAGCGCGTCTTCGGCCACGGCTTCCTTTTCAACCGCGGCGAGAAGATGTCGAAATCGGTCGGCAACGTCATCGACCCGTTCACCATGGTCGAGCATTACGGCCTCGACCAGGTGCGGTACTTCTTCCTGCGCGAAGTGCCGTTCGGGCAGGACGGCAGCTACAGCCATGAAGCGATCGTCAACCGCACCAATGCGGATCTGGCCAATGGTCTCGGCAATCTGGCGCAGCGCTCGCTGTCGATGATCGCCAAGAACTGCGGCGGCGTCGTGCCGAAGCGCGGCGATCTGGCGGAAGCCGACAAGGTGATCCTGGATCAAGCGGTCGACGCCCTCGCCACAGCGCGCAAGGCAATGGCCGAACAGGGCATCCATCTGGCACTGGCGGCGATCTTCGGCGTGGTTGCGGAAGCCGACCGGTATTTCGCCGGACAGGAACCCTGGGCGCTCAAGAAGACCAATCCGGAGCGCATGGAAACGGTGCTGTGGACGACGGCCGAAGTGGTGCGGCGCGTGGCGGTTCTATGCCAGCCCTTCATTCCGGGCTCGGCCGGCAAGCTGCTCGACCTGCTGGCGGTGCCGGCGGACGATCGCGATTTCGTGCATGTCCACGCCGACCATGCGCTTGTGTCCGGCACGGCGCTGCCTGCGCCAGAGGGCGTGTTTCCGCGCTATGTCGAACAGACGGACGCGAACGCCTGATGCTCGTCGACAGCCATTGTCATCTGGACTTTCCGGACTTCGCCGAGGAGCGGGCGGCCATTGTCGCCCGCGCCAAGGCGGCTGGTATCGGCCGCATGGTGACGATCTCCACGCGCGTGAAGCGGTTTCAGCAAATCCTTGAGATTGCAGAGACTTTCGACGAAGTCTATTGCTCGGTTGGCACCCATCCGCACAATGCCGCCGAGGAGCTCGACATCACCACTGCCGACCTTGTCCGCCTTTCCACTCATCCGAAGGTGGTGGCGATCGGCGAAGCGGGGCTCGATTATTTCTACGACAAGGCACCACGCGAGGCGCAGGCGCATGGCTTTCGCGCCCATATCGCCGCCGCCCGCGAAACCGGGCTGCCTCTCGTCATCCATTCGCGCGATGCCGACGACGACATGGCCGCCATTCTCGAGGACGAGACAGGGAAGGGTGCCTTCCCGTTCATCCTGCATTGTTTTTCGTCGGGACGGCGGCTCGCCGAGGTCGGCGTGTCGTTAGGCGGCTATGTGTCGTTCTCGGGCATCCTGACTTTCAAGAACTCCGTCGAATTGCGTGCTATCGCCGCCGACGTGCCGCACGACCGGCTGCTGGTCGAAACCGACGCGCCATACCTTGCGCCGGTCCCGTTTCGGGGCAAGCGGAACGAGCCTGCCTATGTCGCGCAGACCGCCAAGGTGTTGGCCGAGACGATCGGCGTCACCGAGGCTGAAATCGCTGCGTTGACCACCGACAATTTCTTTCGACTGTTTGGAAAAATGCCACGCCCGGACCAGCGGGCACCCGAGGCATGAGCGACCGGCTGCGCCTGACCATTCTCGGCTCTGGATCGTCGCCAGGCACGCCGCGCATCACCGGCGACTGGGGCAATTGCGACCCCGCCAATCCGAGGAACCGGCGCATGCGCACGGCCGCGCTTGTCGAGCGCATTGCCGCCAATGGCAGCCGCACCACGGTCGTCATCGACACCGGGCCGGATTTCCGCGAGCAGATGCTGATGGCTTCAGTCAGGCGCATCGATGGTGTCATCTACACGCATCCGCACGCCGACCACATCCACGGCATCGACGATTTGCGCGGCTATGTGCTGGAACAACGGCATCGCATCGACATCCATGCCGACGAGCCGACCATGCTGCGGCTGCGCGAGGCGTTCGGCTATTGCTTCGAGACGCCGCCAGGCAGCTCCTATCCGCCGATCGTCGACGCCCACATCATCGACCATGCCAGGCCGGTTGTGATCGAAGGAGAGGGGGGTGCCCTCACCTTCGAGCCGCTGCCCCAGATCCATGGCGACATCATTTCGCTGGGTTTCCGCATCGGCGGGCTCGCCTACTGCCCCGATGTCAGCGACTTTCCCAAGACCACCGCCGAGCGGCTGCGAGGCCTCGACATGCTGGTCATCGACGCTTTGCAATACAACACGCATCCAAGCCATCTCTCGCTTGGCCAGGCGCTGGACTGGATCGAGGCGCTTTCGCCTGGGAACGCCGTGCTGACGCACATGCACGTGCCGCTCGATTACACCGCCGTGATGACCGAGACGCCTGACAATGTCGAACCGGCCTATGATGGCATGGTGATAGAAATCCCATACGAGTTAGAACGATAGAGACAGCAGCTCAGCCGGCTGTTCCAGTCGCCGCTCGAACGTTGGACGATGGGTTCGAGGTCGTGAAGTGCCGGCATGGTGCCGTTCACGATGTTTGCCGCCACTGGCCGAAACCGCAGCAAATCCCGGGCTACGCCCCATGCGTTAGTTCCATAATCTATCTTATGCGACTTTCTGCCATAAGTCGGTGGATGGCGAAATGCGATGCCACGCGCGCGCTTGCGTCGCGCCCCGCACGCAATCTGCATACCTCTGGCAATTTTCAAATTGCGCCCAAACCTTCACTTACAGTTCTGGCGGCTTGGGGTATGCTGAAGGAACTTGGGATGGAGATTTTGCAGCATGGCGAAGTTCGTCTTCGGAATGAACCTGTCCCTAGATGGCTACGTCGACCACCAGGCATTTGGGCCTGATGCCACGCTCTTCCGTCATTGGATCGAGCACGTGCGCTGCCTGACGGGCAGCGTGTACGGTCGCGGCATGTACGAGGTCATGCGCTATTGGGATGAAGACCATCCGGAGTGGACGCCGGATTTACGCGAGTTCGCGGCGGCATGGCGACGGCAACCGAAATGGGTTGTCTCGCGCTCGCTGAAGTCGGTCGGCCCTAACGCCACGCTTGTCGCTGATGACACGGAGGCTGCAATACGCAGGCTGAAAGATGAGCTGACAGGCGAGATTTCGGTTTCCGGACCAGACATGGCGCGAAGCCTGACCGGTTTCATCGATGAGTATCGACTCTACTTCCATCCTGTCGTGCTCGGTCGCGGCAAGGCGTTCTTCGCCGGCCCCCGGCCACCACTCCACCTCGTGGCCAGTGACCGGATCGGCAAGGACGTGATCCGGTTGACATACGTTCCTGCCTGATCAGGGCCCTCAATGTCCCAGCCAAAAGGTGCCTCAAAGCCAAGACCGACGGAACCCTCCGGACGGCGATTTCGGCAATGGAATCCGACCGGCGAAGCAATTACCCTGCCCCAAACTGCTCATCAGGCTTCGGCTGGATTCAAGGCCATCAGAAATGACCACTCGATCTTCCTTTCTCGGCCTGCCCGATCGCCTCGCCGATGGCACGGTGCCCCGTGCGGTGATCGTCGGTGCCGGTCACGGCAGCACCTATCCCGGCAAAGACAGCGGCGGCCACGCCTTGGCCGCCGATGCCATCCGTGTTGCAAGCCAGGATGATGCTGCGCTCGTCGAGCATTGGGATTTCGATCTCGGCGGCCCGTTGTTCGACGGCAGGCCGATCTGCTGCGTCGACGCCGGCGACATCCTGACCATCATGCATGACAATGCCGGCAACCGCGCCCGGATCGAGGCGAAGACGCGCGAAGTCCTGTCATTGCCCGCCGTGCCCATCCTGCTCGGCGGGGACGATTCCGTGGTCAGTCCCTTCCTCGCCGGCTTCGCGGATCACGGGCCTGTCTGGATCCTGCAGATCGACGCCCATATCGACTGGCGTGACGAAGTGCATGGCGAACGCCACGGCTACTCCAGCCCGATGCGCCGGGCGAGCGAGATGGCGCATGTCGCCGGCATGGTGCAGGTCGGACTGCGCAGCGTCGGCAGCGCACGCCTCACGGAGATCGAAGCGGCGCGGCACTATGGCAGCCGTTTCGTCACCGCCCGCGAGGTCCACGCCCAAGGTGTCGAAGCGGCGCTCAGCCATATTCCGGAAGGCGCGCGGGTCGTCGTCACCTTCGACTGCGACAGTCTCGACCCAGGCTTCATGCCTGGCGTGGCCGCGCGTACGCCTGGCGGCCTCACCTATACGCAGGTCATCGATCTCATCGCAGGCCTCGGCAAGCGGGCGAGGATCGCTGGATTCGATCTTGTCGAGTTCTATCCGCCAGCCGACATTGACGGCCTGTCGGCGCTCATCGCCGCGCGCCTTCTCGTCAATGTGATCGGCGCCGTGGTCCGGCAGGTTTGAAACCCGACCTGAGGTCGAATATGCCCCCTGTCCGGTCTGCAGGAAACTTTACCGAGGCCCCTGCTCCAACCTGATCCGGTAACTCAACGAACGCTTCGCGCCCGGCGCGATCAGCATCAGGCCCGGCTTGTCGATGAACTCTCCATCGAAATCCAGCGGGCTGGCAATGCCGTGCCAAGGCTCGATGCACAGGAACGGTGCGCCGCCGGGTTTGGACCAGATGCCCAGTTCCTGAAGTCCCTGCCACGAGACCTCAATCGCCGGACCGTGACCGGCGCCGTAGCGAATGCTGTTGCTGGCCGGCCGGTCCATGATCACGGCGTCGTCCTCGAAAAGCCCTTCGGAGAGCTCGAGGATATTGCCTTTGACAGGCGTTGGCTGCGGCGTCGCGGTGAGCAGGCCATCCTTCAGCCGGCGGATCGGCGCTGGCTCGTCATCGGAAAAGATCAGCCGATAATCCGTTTTGGCCACACCGGGCAGAAGTGGCCAGTTGAATGCCGGATGCGCCCCGATCGAGGCCGGCAACGGCTCGTCGCCGGTGTTGGTGATCTCTAATCCTATGTCGAGTTGACCCTCGCCCAGCGTATAGGTCACAGCCAGGCGGAATGCGAACGGGTAGTGCGTTCGGGTTTCCGCGTCATCGGCGAGCACCAGCGTGCAGGATCGAGGCCCCCTCTCCGCCCAGGCAAATGGCATATCGCGGGCGAAGCCGTGCTGCGTCATCGGATAGGTCTGGCCGCGATGGCGCAGTTGATCGCCCTTCAGCCGGCCGACGATCGGAAACAGCACCGGTGAATGGCGCCGCCAGGCTGGTCCGGCCTGCCACAGAAACTCAAATCCTTGCGCATCCCTCAGCGAAACCAGTTCGGCGCCCTGCCCGGCAATGGTTACCGATATACCGTCGCCGTGAAGCGTCAGGCTGTCCTGTTCCATTTGTCCTCGTGGTCTGTCTGGCATGGCCGGCAGGTTAGCAAATGGCCGGGCGTGAACTCAAGGCGGCGGACGGCGTTTGCATTTCACACAGTCGCGATGAACGTCGATGGCGCCAAGGGCCAGGCGCCCTTTCGAATGAAAATGGCCGGAGGTTTCCCTCCGGCCACGGCAGGATGCCAGATGTTGCCTGCTACGGTTCGGACTATTCCCGCTCGCCGGTGAAATTCAACAGCAGCTGGAAGATGTTGATGAAGTTCAGATAGAGCGAGAAGGCGCCGAAGACGGCGAGCTTCTGGCGCGACTCCGCATCGAAGTTCTCCGCATACTGCTCCTTGATCGTCTGCGTATCCCAGGCGGTCAGGCCAATGAACACGGCGATGCCGATCACCGAAATGGCGAACTGCAGCGCGGTCGAGCCGAGGAAGATGTTGACAATGCTGGCGATCACCACGCCGATCAGGCCCATGATCAGGAAGGACGATAACTGGGTCAGGTCGCGCCTGGTCGTGTAGCCATAGAGGCTGGTGGCACCGAACATGGTGGCTGCGATGAAGAAGGTGCGCGCGATGCTGGTGCCGGTGAAGACAAGGAACACCGAGGCCAGCGACAGGCCCATGACGGCACAAAAGGCCCAGAACATTGCCTGCGCGCTTGCCGCCGACATGGTCTGCATCTTGAACGAGAACAGCAGCACGAAAGCGAGCGGCGCCAGCATCACCACCCATTTCAGCGGGCTGGAAAAGATCGGCACATAGAGGGCGGGCGTCGACGACACCAGGAAGGCGACAAGGCCGGTAACCACCAGGCCGAGGCCCATATAATTGTAGACGCGCAGCATGTGCTGGCGCAGGCCCTCGTCATAGATGGCTCCGGTCCGGGCGCCCGCGCCGACGCGGTATCCAAGATTGGGCGTATTCATTTTCAGGTCTCCTTTGTGGATGGGTCAGTAGAGCGTTCTGGCGAGCGTTTCGGCGGCGCGGTCGAGATCATGAAACTCGCTCTTCGCGACAACCGCGTAGGCGACATCGCCGATCTGGAAGTAGGCCGAGGAGATATCGCCGGAGGGCGCGACGGTCGGTTTGACCACATCGAAAGTGCCCGGCCGGATCGCGAACAGCGACACCAGGCCCATCTCCTTCGTTTCAACCGCAATCTCGACACTCGGGCCGAAGCGCGACGGATAGATCTGCACGTCGCGGACTTTCCAGTCCTTCGGCAGCGATGGCATGACGATGGCGGTGGCGGCGCGGATCTCGCCGGCATTGTAATTGGGCGCCTCGGTCTGCGAGGGCATGTTTTCGCGCAGCAGCGTCGTCCTGTGTGCCTGTACCGCCTCGTCGACATAGGCGGGCGGCTGCGGCGAAGCGACGACCTTGGTCACCGACATCGGCCCGACGATGCCGTTGGCCAGCCAGCCGGCGGCAACGAAAGCGGCGACCGCCGCCGCGCGTTGCAGCACGCCGAAGGTGCGGCCCCGGCCAAGGCCCCTCTCCAGCCGCCGCGCGGCATCGGCCGTCGCGGGTCGCGCCATGCCCTCAGAGCCGGCCAGCGCCACGCGCAACTCGTCGCGGGTGCGCAGATCGGACATCACGCGCGCGGCCGCTTCCGGACGCGCGGACAGGAAAGCTTCGACCTCGATGCGACGGGTGACATCGAGCTGGTCGTCGACATAGGCGTCGAGATCTGCGTCCGTAACCGGGTCGACAAGAGCGGTCATGAGTCACCTCCCACGATCCTGAGATGATTTTTGCCCCGCGCCGGCGCCTCTTCCAGCTGGCGCAGGGCCGCGCGCGCCCTGCCGATACGCGACATCAGCGTGCCCAGCGGCACGCCGCTGGCATTTGCCGCCTGCTGGTAGGAGAGCCCCTCGATGGCGACCAGATGCAGCGCCGAGCGCTGCTCTTCCGGCAGGCTGAAAAAGGCTTCGCGCACCTGCGCCAGGCGCACGGAATGTTCCTGCGGCGCCGGCGTGCTGCCGTCCGCCAGATATCCGGCCTGTTCGAGACGAGCCGCTTCCGAGCGGCGCGAGCGCATGCGGTCGATGAAGGTATTGTGGACGATCGACAGCAGCCATGCCCGCAGGTTGCCGCCGGAGCGGAAGGTGCCACGACGCTCATAGGCGCGCACCAGCGCGTCGTGCACGAGATCCTCGGCCTCGACGCCGTCGCGCGTCAGCGAACGCGCGTAGCGCCGCAGCGACCCGAGTTGTCCTATAATGTCAAAGCGTGGCATCGACGGTTTCATGCCCTGTTTACGGAGCATGTGGGGATTCTAATCCCGGCGGCTGTCTTTTTCTTCGCCGATATCCAGCGCTGCTCTTCAGTCCCGACGCGGACTTGCCCGTTTGGGAGCGCTCACGCCGCAGGCGCGCAACACCCATCTGCGGCCGTCGCTGCGAAAATCGGTGATGCTCAGCGGCTCGATGTCGATTTTCCAACCGGCGGCAAGCGGCGCGCTGAGAACATGCAGGATCGCGGCGCGGATGACGCTGGCATGCGTCACGGCGATCGTGTGACCACGTTCGGCGATCAATCGATCCATCAAACCAGCGGCCCGTTGGGCAATTTCGGCCAGCGATTCACCGCCATGCGGGGCCGCATTCGGATTCGTACGCCAGGCGACGATCTCATCCGGGTGTAGCGCCTGCACCTCGTCAAAGCTCTTGCCTGCCCATCGTCCGCAATTCTGGTCCGCCAGCGTCGGATCGACAGACGCATCCAGCGATAGCGCCTCAGCGGTCTGACAGGCGCGAAGCGCCGGGCCCGTCAACACACGGTCGGCGCGACGCAGCATCCCGCGCATCGCCTTTGCCAATGTCAGCGATCGTGGCTCCAGCGGTTCATCCGAAGGAAACGATCCTTTCCGGGTCGCCGCCGTGGCGCCGGCGCAGATCATGGTCAGACGGACGAGCATGGAGAATGCTTTCTCTGAGTAGGTGGAAGCTATACCAACAGGTGCCGCTTTTCGTGTCGGCGCACCGAAACCGCTGGTGAAACCTGGCCAATTTGCGTATCACTCCGCCGCGCCAACGGAACCATAATGATGTTCGAACACCTGCAGCCAGCTCCCGCCGACAAGATTCTTGCGCTGATCGGCCTCTATCGCGCCGATCCACGCCCTGGCAAGGTCGACCTCGGGGTCGGCGTCTACAAGGATCGCGACGGCAAGACGCCGGTCATGCGCGCCGTGCGCGAGGCCGAAAAGCGGCTGCTGGAAGGACAGGATACCAAGACCTATCTCGGCCTTGCCGGCGATACCGGCTTCAACACCGTGATGGCCAAGCTCGCCTTCGGTCCGGGTGCCGACATGGCGCGTATCCGTGCGGCACAGGCGCCTGGCGGGTCCGGCGCGCTGCGGCTGGTGGCGGAACTGCTCAAGCGCACACGGTCGGACGCGACGGTCTGGGTCTCCGACCCGACCTGGCCGAACCATATGCCGGTGATGCGTGCCGCCGGCCTGCAGATTCGCGAATACCCCTATTTCGATGCGGCCTCGGGTGCCGTTCGTTTCGACGACATGCTGGCTGTATTGCGGACGGCCAACCGCGGCGACGTGGTGCTGCTGCATGGCTGCTGCCACAACCCGACCGGCGCCAATCTGGACGCAGCTCAGTGGGAGGCCGTCACCGATCTGATCGTCGAGCGTGGCTTGCTGCCGTTTGTCGACATCGCCTATCAGGGCTTTGGCGACGGTCTCGAGGCCGACGCCCTCGGCTTGCGGCTGCTGGCCGCGAAAGTCCCGGAAATGGTCGTCGCGTCGAGCTGCTCGAAGAGTTTCGCCGTCTACCGCGACCGTGTCGGCGCGGCGATGGTCCTGGCCAGGGACGGCGCGCAGGCCGACGTCGCGATGAGCCAGATGCTGTCGGCGGCACGCGCCATGTATTCGATGCCGCCGGACCATGGCGCGGCCGCGGTGCGCATCGTGCTGGAAGACGCCGCGCTGCGTGCCGACTGGGAGGCAGAGCTCGAAGAGATGCGCCTGCGTATGCTGAGGCTCAGGGTCGCGTTCGCCGAAGCGCTGCGCCGGCAATCCAATTCCGACCGTTTCGACTTCGTTGCCAGCCATCGCGGCATGTTCTCCCGGCTTGGCCTCACGGAAGCGCAGGTCGAACGGCTGCGCGCCGAGCACGCCGTCTACATGGTCGGCGACAGCCGCATCAACGTGGCCGGCCTGCCCGAGGACGGCATGGATGACCTCGCCAAGGCGATCGTTTCCGTGCTGGACTGACGAAGCGGGTACGGTGCAACTGTGGACAAGGCCCCCTCGCCGGCTGACAGCGTTGGCCGCGCGGCAGTTCGCGCGATAGCATCCGCCGCATGACGCCATCGAAAGACATTTCACGCCTGATCGAGATCATGGCGGCGTTGCGCGCGCCGAAGACCGGCTGCCTGTGGGACATCGAGCAGAATTTCTCCACCATCGCTCCCTATACGATCGAGGAGGCCTATGAGGTGGCGGACGCCATCGCGCGCGGCGATCTCGACGACCTGCGCGACGAGCTTGGCGACCTCCTGCTGCAGGTCGTCTACCACGCCCAGATGGCGCAGGAAGCCGGCGAATTCGCGTTCCCTGACGTGGTCCAGGCCATCACCACCAAGATGATCCGCCGCCATCCACACGTCTTTGGCGACGAGAAGGCTCGCAGTGCCGGCATGGCCAAGGGCATGTGGGAGAAGATCAAGGCGCAGGAGAAGGCCGAGAAGCGGCAAGCCCGCCTCGCGCGTGGCCTCGACCCCGAGGACAATGGCAAGGGATTCCTGGACAGTGTTCCGGTCGCCCTGCCCGCCTTGACGCGAGCCTTGAAACTTCAGGAAAAGGCCGCCCGTGTCGGCTTCGACTGGAGCGAGGCTGCTCCCATCCTGGACAAGATCGAGGAAGAGATCGGGGAGTTGCGCGAGGCTCTGGCCAAGGGTGAAACGGCCGAGATCAAGGACGAGTTCGGCGACATGTTGTTTGCAGTCGTCAATCTTGGGCGTCACCTGAAGCTCGATTCGGAAGCGGCGCTGAGCGGCACCAACGAGAAATTCCGCTCACGCTTCCACTATGTCGAGCAGGCCTTGGAAAAGGCCGGCGGCTCGCTGGAGGAAGCTACCCTGGAGGAAATGGAAGCGCTCTGGCAGGAAGCAAAAACCGCGAAGTAGCACTTCTTGCTGAATTGCTGCGCGTTAACCGTTGTTTTTGCGGCGCAATCGGCTTTCGATCTCTTCACGGGCGCTTTGCGTGGCCTGGAGCGAGATGGTGGCGCTGCCGTCGTCATTGTCGGTTCGCGAAACGACATCGCCATTGCGGTAAAGCCAATCGAGAAGGCCAAACTGGGCCGGCTCGATCGTCACCGTCAGATCTCGCAGCTCGCCGGCCATCCGCGTTTCGATGATCGCCTTCAGCGCATCGATGCCTTCGCCCGATACCGCCGATACGGCGATTGGCGGCTCCTTGCCGCCGCCGGCGCCGTCGGCGAGCAGCCGTTGCCTGTTGCCTTCGTCCAGCAGGTCGATCTTGTTCCAGACTTCGATCACGCGCTTGGTGTCGCTGGCGTCGACGCCGAGGTCGGCGAGGATGCGTTCGACATCTTCGGCCTGCGCCGCCGTATCGGGATCGGAAATGTCGCGCAGATGGATAACGAGATCGGCCTCTACGACCTCTTCCAAGGTCGCGCGGAACGCCGCGATCAGATGCGTCGGCAGGTCCGAAATGAAGCCCACCGTGTCGGAAAGAATGATCGGCGTGCCATGCGACAGCCGCACGCGGCGCAGTGTCGGATCAAGCGTGGCAAACAGCATGTCCTGCGCCAGCACCCCTGCCCCGGTCAGCTTGTTGAACAGCGTCGACTTCCCGGCGTTGGTGTAGCCGACGATCGCCACCACCGGAAACGGCACCTTCTTGCGCTTGGCGCGATGCAGGTCGCGGGTGCGGCGCACCGTTTCCAGCTCGTGCTTCAGCTTTATGATCTTTTCCTGCAACTGCCGCCGATCGGATTCGATCTGCGTTTCACCGGGGCCGCCGAGGAAGCCGGCACCGCCACGCTGACGCTCCAGGTGGGTCCAGCTGCGCACCAGGCGGCCCTTCTGGTAGTTGAGATGGGCAAGCTCGACTTGCAGCGTGCCTTCCTTGGTGCGCGCCCGCTCGCCGAAAATCTCCAGGATCAGCCCCGTGCGATCCAGCACCTTGGCGTTGAATTCCTTCTCGAGATTGCGCTGCTGTACCGGCGTCAGCGGATGGTCGACGATGACCACTTCCGCATGCCCTTCCTTGACGATCCCGGCGAACTCCTCGACCTTGCCGCTGCCCAGCAATGTCGCCGGACGCGGGTCGTTGACGGTGACGACCGCCGTATGGATCAGATCAAGGTCGATGGCGCGGGCAAGGCCGACTGCTTCGTCGTGGCGCGCCTCGGCCGAGCGTGTCAGCCGGGGACGGCTCGTGTCATCGTCATTGCGCGGTTGGCGGGAAAGCACAGGCACAATGACAACGGCCCGGGTCGGGGCTTCCGCTTCCGTCCCGGGATGATGCGCTGATTTTCCGCGAACCGTGCCGTCCGCGTCTCTCTCACGTGCCAATCAGGCGCCCTGGCTTTCCTCGCCATCGAACATCTGAACCGGCTGGCTCGGCATGATCGTGGAAATGGCGTGCTTGTAGACGAGCTGGGAGTGGCCGTCGCGGCGCAACAGGACGCAGAAATTGTCGAAGGAGGTGACCACGCCGGTCAGCTTCACGCCGTTGATGAGGAAGATGGTGAGCGGGTTCTTGCTCTTGCGAACTGAATTCAGGAACAGGTCCTGGAGGTTTTGCGATCGTTCCGCCATTGTTTTTGTCTTTCGCCGATCCCCTTCGGTTTGCAGCCAATGCGCCAAATTACCGGGCACATGTCAAGCGCGCAAACACCCTCTTGCCGTCAGTAACGACAAGCAGAACGAGATATATTGATGTTCATTCCACCTGTGCGGTTATCAGGCTGGACTTTTTTCCGCAATGTCAAAAAAGGCCTGCCGCAACGAAAGTGTTATTGAGCCGGGGTGTCCATTGGCTATGGGATCACCGTCAATGGTCACGATCGGCATGGCAATAGTCGTCGCCGAACTGATGAATGCTTCGCGAGCCGCCTTGGCCTCGGCAACGGAAAATCCACGCTCCTCGATCTTCAGGCCGAGCTTTGCCGCGACTTCGAACATGGTGGTGCGCGTGATGCCGCGCAGAATGCCATGTTCGGCCGGCCTGGTGACCAGAACGCCATCCCTGGTAACGATCCAGGCATTCGACGAGCCACCTTCCTTGACGTTGCCATCCGTGTCCACGAACCAGGCTTCCTGGGCACCGGCTTCCCTGGCCTTCTGCTTGGCCAATACATTGGGCAGCAGCCCGACAGTCTTGATGTCGACGCGATCCCAGCGGTTCTCGGGCACGGTGATGACCGCGATACCCGTCTCGGCCCGTTTCGCGCCGGCGGTAGGATCCGCCTTCTTGGCGGTCACCACCAGAGCCGGCTTCGTGTCCGCCGACGGAAAAACGAAATCGCGGCTGGCGACACCGCGCGTCACCTGGACATAGACCAGGCCGTTGGCGACATGATTGCGGTTGACCACTTCGCGCAGGATCAGCGGCAACACGTTGCGCGTCACCGGCCAGGCGATCGACAGTTCGGTCAGCGAGCGGTTCAGCCGGGCAAGATGGCGGGGCATGTCGACGATGAAGCCGCGCGCCACCTCGCAGACCTCGTAGACGCCGTCGGCGAACTGATAGCCGCGATCCTCGATATGCACGGAAGCGTCCGCATGAGCG
The DNA here is from genome assembly GCF_020164795.1 of Mesorhizobium sp. ES1-3. Lineage (NCBI taxonomy): Bacteria > Pseudomonadati > Pseudomonadota > Alphaproteobacteria > Hyphomicrobiales > Phyllobacteriaceae > Mesorhizobium > Mesorhizobium sp. ES1-3. Next base: position 13,966 of record NZ_JAIUGW010000029.1, on the reverse strand, counting down.
ACGTAGCGCCCGTTGACATAGGCAATGCGCGGCATTGGCGACCCCTGGAAAATTCTCGGGCCTTCTTATGCGATTCCGCCGCCGCCGTAACCGGCAAATGCTTGGCCCAGGCGCGGCCGATGGACGCCGCGCGTCAGACGCCCAGCGACTTCAGCTTGCGATGCAAAGCGGAGCGCTCCATGCCGATGAACTCGGCCGTCTTCGAGATGTTGCCGCCGAACCGGTTGATCTGGGCGATCAGATAGTCCTTTTCGAACTGTTCGCGTGCCTCGCGCAGCGGAAGCGCCATGATGTGCTGGTCCGACTGGTTGGGCGTGCGCGGCATGACATCGCCGATTTCGGACGGCAGCAGATCCGCGGTGATCGGCGCGTCGACATCCTCGCCGCGCGCCAGGATCATCAGCCGCTCGACGTTGTTGCGGAGCTGACGCACGTTGCCCGGCCAGTTGTGCGCCTGCAGCACGGCCAGCGCATCGTCGCCGATGCGGCGCGGCTTGATGCCGGCTTGGCGGGCGATCTGCTTCATGAAATTGTCGACGAGATAGGGAATGTCCTCGCGCCGTTCGGCCAGCCCTGGCACCATGACCGGAACCACGGCGAGCCGATGGTAAAGATCCTCGCGGAATCGCCCGTCGGCGATCATCGCCTCCAGGTTCTGCGAGGTCGAGGAAATGATGCGGACATCGACCTTGACCCGCTTTGTACCGCCCACCCGCTCGAACTGCTGTTCGACCAGCACGCGCAAAATCTTGTTCTGCGTTTCGCGCGGCATGTCGGCCACTTCGTCGATGTAGAGAATACCGCGATGGGCTTCCTCCAGCGCTCCCACCTTGCGTTCGACTCCGTTCGATTCGGTGCCGAACAGTTCGATCTCCATGCGTTCGGGCGTGATGTTGGCGGCGCTCAGCGTCACGAACGGCGCGCCCTTGCGGGCCGAAAGCGTATGGATGGCGCGCGCTGCCAGCTCCTTGCCCGAACCGGAGGGCCCAACGATCATCACGCGGCTGTTGGTCGGCGCGACACGCTCGATGGTCTGGCGCAACTGGCTCATCGCCGACGACATGCCGATCAGGTCGAAGGTCTCGCCGCTACGCAGCTTGAGATCGGAAACCTCGCGGCGCAATTTCGAGGTCTCGAGCGCACGTTCGGCGATGAGGATCAGCCTGTCGGCCTTGAACGGCTTCTCGATGAAGTCATAAGCGCCGCGACGGATGGCGGAAACCGCGGTTTCGATGTTGCCGTGGCCTGAAATCATCACCACGGGCAGGTTCGGGTGCATGGTCTTGATCTCGTCGAGCAACGCCAACCCGTCCAGGCGCGAACCTTGCAGCCAGATGTCCAGGAAGATCAGCCTCGGCGCTCGATCGGCGATGGCCGCCAGGGCGCTGTCGGCATCGAATGCCGTACGGGTTTCGTGACCCTCGTCACTCAGGATGCCCGCGACGAGTTCACGGATGTCTTCCTCGTCATCGACGATGAGAATATCAGACGCCATTACCGACCTTTTCAGTTTCTCTTTCGTGGTCCGCCCTGCTTTCGCCCCGCGGCAGCGTGCTGGCCGCGGGCGGCAGGATGATGCTGATCATCGCGCCGCGCCCGCCATGGAAGTCCGCAGGCGCGTCATGGAGTTCCAGCCTGCCGCCATGGTCCTCCACGATCTTTTTGACGATAGCGAGACCAAGCCCGGTGCCCTTTTCACGTGTGGTCATATAAGGCTCCAGCAACCGCTGGCGATTTTCGCGCGGCAGGCCTTTGCCATTGTCGATGACGTCGATGCGAATCGCGCCATTCTGGCGCCCGGCTTGAATCCGGATTATGCCGTGCGAACCGTCGTTCTGTTCCAGCCCGTCGATCGCCTCGGCGGCATTCTTGATCACGTTGCCGAAGGCCTGGGCCATCAACCGGCTGTCGAAAGTGCCCTTGAGCGGCTCATTGCCGAATATCCGCTCGAAGGTGATGTCGGCACGGCTGACTTCGACCAGGAAGGAAGCCTCGCGCAGCGATTCGCGCAGGTCGATGGCCTTCATCTCGGGCTTTGGCATGCGCGCAAAGGCCGAGAACTCGTCGACCATGCGGCCGATATCCTCCACCTGCCGGATGATCGTGTCGGTACATTGGTCGAAAACTTCGCGGTCCTCGGTGATGACCTTGCCGTAGCGGCGCTTGATACGCTCGGCGGAAAGTTGGATCGGCGTCAGTGGATTCTTGATCTCGTGGGCGATGCGCCGCGCCACGTCGGCCCAGGCGGACGAACGCTGGGCCTGAACCAGGTCGGTAATGTCATCCACCGTCACGACGTAGGACTTTTCCTCGGAGCCGTCGTCGCCGGCCTCGATGGTGACCTGCACATTGAAGGTCCGCTCGGCACCGGCGCGATAGAAGGTCACCTGCTCGCGATAGACCGGCTTGCCGGACTTACGGCCGATCTCGAAGACCCGGCCGACATGAGGCAGGATCGCGGAAAGGTTCTGCCCGAGTGCCGCGCTGGCGGAAATGGCCAGCATCGATTCGGCGGAGCGGTTGACGATAGTGATGATGCCGTAGGGGTCGACGCCGATGACGCCGGCGGTGACACCGGCAAGCACGGCTTCCGAAAAACGCCGCCTCTCGTCGATCAGGTCCTTCGCCGACAGGATCTCGTTGCGCTGTGATTTGAGCTCCAGCAGCATCTTGTTGAACGTATCGCCGAGCGAGGCGACATCGCCATCGGATGGCCGCACCGGCACCGCGACGTCGAGATTGCCGGTCGCGACTTCATCGGCAGCGCCGATCAGCTGACGGATTGGTCGCACCAGTCGGTCGGCAACGGCTATGCCGGTCCAGATTGCCGACAGGATGATGATCAGGGTCAGCGACAGATAGGGCAGCGCAAATGCCACTTGCGAAGTGCGCCTGTTGTCCTCGAGATTGCGATACTCGTCGGTGTTGGACCTGACGATCTGCCGCGCCTTGATCACCTCTGGGTCGACCAGACGGATGGTGTAGAGATAGAGACCCTCGATCTCGCGCAACTTGACGATGGCGCCCATGATGTTGCGCGTGCGCGGCTCGATCAGCACCGGCTTACCGTCGGTGGCGGTGGCAACCGCTCCTTCCGGCGGTTCCGGCATGGCGAAATCGGCATCGGTCTTGGCGCTCATGACGAAGGAGCCGTCGGGCTTGATCAGCGCGGCGTGCGCCAGCGAGCGGCCCACGGCTTCCTTGTTCATGAGGTCGAGAAAGCCGGTGCGATCGAGGCCGTACAGCGTGCGGGAGGCATCGAGATCGTAGGCCATCGACAACGTCGTGCCCTGCAGGTTACGGGCGTTTTCCTGGACATAGGCGTCGGCGATCGACAACGAAGAATTGACGATCGTCTTGGTGCGAATCTCGAACCAGCGATCAAGGCCGATATCGAGCGTGATCGAGGCGATGATCGCCACCATGATGGCGGGAATGGCGGCAACCAGCGCGAACATGGCAACGATGCGCACATGCAGCCGGGAAGCCGCCTTGCCGTGGCGGCGGGCCATGACGATGCGATGCACCTCGCGCCCGACCAGCGCGATGAGAACGAGCACGAAGGCGGCGTTGAGAGCGATCAGCGCCCACGTCGCCTTGGCGTCCGGCGCGATCGGTGTCGCACCGACCAGGATCGCGAACGAGATAGCCGCCATGATCAGGGCGCCGACGACCGCGATCACGCCCGGCAGCGCCAGCAGCCGGCGTCCGTCGCGCGCGCCTGGTTCGCTGAAAAGCGGTTGGTTGGGTACAGGTGTCTGCGGAGCCATGTCGCCGTGTAGAGCCAATGATTGCGTCCGATCTATGCAACGCATTGTGGCGATTATGCAACAAGTGTGACAGCGACGGGACTCTTTCCCCGTTCGGTCCCCTTAAAAAGATCGTGTGCCCGGCGCCGGCTCAGGCCTGGCGGGACGACTTATAGACGTTGACGCCCAACTCGCGAATCTTCTTGCGCAAGGTGTTGCGGTTGAGGCCCAAAAGCTCCGCGGCCTTGATCTGGTTGCCGCGGGTTGCCGTCATCGAAGCCAGCACCAACGGGTATTCGACTTCGGATAGAATACGTTCGTAGAGGCCAGCGGGCGGCAATTCGCCTGCAAAGGAGGCGAAATAGCGCTGCAGGAAGTGCTCCACCGCCTGGCCGATGGAAAGATCGTCGGGAATGAGGTTGCCGGCGCCTGGCACCACCGGGCGTTCCCCTGTCTTGAGCTCCGCCTCGATGATCTCAGCGGAAATCTCGTCCTGCGAATAAAGCGCGGCGAGCCTGCGAACGAGGTTTTCCAGCTCGCGCACATTGCCTGGCCATGGATAGCGCTTCATCAATTCGATGCCGCCGGAAGAGATACGCTTGGTCTGCAGCCCCTCCATCTCGCCAAGCTTGAAGAAATGGCGCACCAGATCTGGCACGTCCTCGGAGCGCTCGCGCAGCGCCGGCAACCTGAGCGGTACGACGTTGAGACGGTAGAAAAGGTCCTCGCGGAAAAGACCCTGGTTGATCAGCGTGCGCAGGTCCTTGTTGGTGGCAGCGACGATGCGCACATCGGTCTTAATCGGCGTACGGCCGCCAACCGTCGTGTACTCGCCCTGCTGCAGGACGCGCAGCAGGCGCGTCTGCGCCTCCATCGGCATGTCGCCGATCTCGTCGAGGAACAGCGTGCCGCCCTCTGCCTGCTCGAAGCGGCCGGTCGAGCGGTTCTGCGCGCCGGTGAAGGCGCCCTTCTCGTGGCCGAACAATTCCGATTCGATCAGGTCGCGCGGGATCGCCGCCATGTTGATGGCAACGAACGGACCGCCACGACGGCGTCCATATTCATGCAGCGCGCGCGCCACCAGTTCCTTGCCAGTGCCCGATTCGCCCGAGATCATGACCGTCAGGTCGGTTTGCATCATGCGCGCCAGCATACGGTAGATGTCCTGCATGGCCGCCGAACGGCCGACCAGCGGCATCGTTTCGGGCTGCTCTTCCTGCCGGGCATCGATCTTGGGCCGCCGGGGCTCGGACAGCGCTCGGTTGACGATGTTGAGGAGTTCGGTGAGGTCGAAAGGCTTCGGCAGATATTCGTAGGCGCCGGTTTCGGAAGCGCGGATCGCCGTCATGAACGTATTCTGGGCGCTCATGACGATGACGGGCAGTTCCGGCCGCGCCTTCTTGATGCGCGGCAGCATGTCGAAAGCGTTCTCGTCCGGCATCACGACGTCGGTGATGACGAGGTCACCCTCGCCGGCGGCCACCCAGCGCCACAGCGTCGAGGCGTTGGAGGTCACGCGCACCTCGTGACCGACACGCGACAGCGCCTGATTGAGTACGGTGCGGATCGCCGCGTCGTCGTCGGCGACGAGAATATTGCCGCGAACGGTCATTTGCGGTCTCCTTCGCCGTCTTGATCGGCGCCCAGCGCCGTTTCCTTCCAGGCCGGCATCAGGACCCGGAACGTTGTCGCGCGCGGCGTCGAATCGCACTCGATGATGCCGCCATGCTCACCGACGATCTTGGCGACCAGCGCCAGCCCGAGACCCGAGCCGTTCGGCTTGGTGGTGATGAAGGGATCGAATAGGATCGGCAGGATATCTTCCGAGACGCCGGAACCATTGTCGCGCACGCAGAACTCCAGCGGCAGCGATACACGATCCTGCGTGCCCGGGACCGAAACCCGAATACCGGGCCGGAAGGCGGTGGACAGCATGATTTCGCCCTGCGGATCGCTGCCGATTGCCTCGGCGGCGTTCTTGATCAGGTTGAGGAACACCTGGATCAGTTGGTCGCGGTTCGCGAATACTGGAGGCAATGATGGATCATAATCCTCCAATATCTTGATTTTCTTCGCGAAACCGTTCTTTGCGATTGCCTTCACGTGATCGAGCACGACGTGGATGTTGACGGGATAGCGATCGATCGGCCGCTCGTCGGAAAACACCTCCATACGATCGACCAGCGACACGATACGGTCCGTTTCGTCGGTGATCAGCCGCGTCAGCGCGCGATCCTCATCGGAGGCGGACAGTTCGAGCAGTTGGGCCGCCCCCCTGATGCCGGAAAGCGGGTTCTTGATCTCATGCGCCAGCATCGCCGCCAGGCCGGTCACCGAGCGCGCCGCGCCGCGATGCGTCATCTGCCGGTCGATCTTGTCGGCCATCGACCGCTCCTGAAACATGACCACGACGGAGCCCGGAAACTCCGGCACCGGCGCGACATAGAGATCGACGACCTTCTCGATGCCGAGGCGGGGCGACGAGACGTCGACGCGATACTCGTTGACGGGCGCGCGGCGCTCGCGCACCTGGTCGACCAGCGTCAGCAACGGGCTGCCGAAGGGTATGAGCTTGGACAGGGTGTTGCGCGCCAGCATGGTCGCGCTGGAGCGAAAGAAATCCTCAGCATCGGCGTTGGCGAAGGTGATGAAGCCTTCCTCGCTGATCATGATCACCGGGCGGCGGATCGTATTCAGTACGATCTGGGCGGCATCCGCCATTTCAACGCTCTGGCTAGCGGTGGCGGTCATGCGGCACTCCGCAGGTTCATGGTTTGCGGATCGCGCGAAAACACATCGCGCAGTAAGGCGATGACACGGGCTGGTTCGAACGCGGTCATTATCGCCTTTCTACTGTCGCCAGCGACGCCCCCGGCATGTCGATCGAGATACCAGCCCAGATGCTTGCGGGCCTGGCGCAGGCCGCTCTCGGTGCCGTAAAGCGCCAGCATGTCCTCGTAATGGGCAACGACATAGTCGGCGAGTGCTTGCGGGGTCTCGGGAATGCCGGGCGAAAATGCCCCGGCGGCAGCCGCAGCGATGTTGCCGGCGACCCACGGCGCGCCATAGTGGGCGCGGCCGACCATCACTGCGTCGGCGCCGGACTGTTCGAGAATGACCGAGGCTTCAGCTGGGGAGCAGACATCGCCATTGGCGACGACCGGGATGGATACGGCCTCCTTGACGCGAGCGATGGCGCGCCAATCCGCCTTGCCTTGGTAGAACTGGCAGCGTGTGCGGCCATGGACCGTGACCATCTTGACGCCCGCCTGCTCGGCACGGCGCGCCAGGACGGGAGCGTTGAGTGCCGCCTCGTCCCAACCCAGCCGCATCTTGACCGTGACCGGCACCTTGACCGCGCCGACCACGGCCTCGATCAGCGAGAGCGCGTGGTCGAGGTCCAGCATCAATGCCGAACCGGCATAGCCACCGGTGACCTTCTTGGCCGGGCAGCCCATGTTGATGTCGATGATGTCGGCGCCCTCGCCGGCGGCGATCCGTGCGCCTTCGGCCATATGGATCGCCTCGCGGCCGGCAAGCTGCACCATATGGACGGGCAGGCCGGAATGACGTATGCGCAGGTCGCAGCCGGCCCTGCCCTTGGCGAGTTCGCCGCTGGCCACCATTTCGGACACGACTAGGCCGGCGCCATGCGCATGGGCGCGCTGCCTGAACGCCTCGTCGGTAATCCCAGACATCGGCGCGAGGAAGACGCGGTTGCGGATTCTCACACCGCCGACGTCGAGAGGCGCGGCCAATCTGATCAAGTTAACCATGCACAAAAACCAAGCATGTCCATTCGCTGCACATTCTCTAGCCAGATCGAGAGAAATGTGCAACGCGGAATGACGCCACATTAAGGCGCAATTGGGAAAATGCTGGCCTTCGGCCTTGGCCGCGACTAGGACCAGACTGAATGATTGGCGCAACTGAAAATCAGGCTTCGGATCCGGGTGGCAAAGTCGCGGTGGTTATCGTCGCGGCCGGCCGCGGCGCGCGCGCCGGACAGGCCGATGGCCCGAAGCAATATCAACGAATTGCCGGCCGCGCCGTCATCGCTCGTGTCATCGATATTTTTCTGGCGCACCCGCTCATCGGCCGGATCGTCGTGGCCATTCATGCCGAGGACCAGGAGCTTTTTCGGCAGGCGGTGGGCACCGATGCCGATCGGGTGACGGCAATCGCCGGTGGCGCGACTAGGCAGGATTCGGTTCGGCTCGGGCTGCACGCGTTAAGAAGCTACGCGCCGGACAAGGTCCTCATCCACGACGCCGCGCGCCCTTTTGTCGACATGGATCTCATCGACCGCACCATCGCGGCCATCGGCGAGCGTGAAGGCGCGCTTCCCGCCCTGCCCGTTGCCGACACGCTGAAACGCGAATCGGCCAGCGGCATGGTTGGCGAAACAGTCCCCAGAAACGGGCTGCACGCGGCGCAAACGCCGCAAGGCTTTCCCTTCCTCGCGATCATGACGATGCATGAAGAAGCCTATAACCGAGGCAAAACCGACTTTACCGACGACGCGTCGATTGCCGAATGGATGCAAATGCCGGTGAAGCTCGTTCCCGGCTCGCCGGACAATATCAAACTCACATGGGCACGGGACATCGCCATGGCGCACCAGCGACTTTCCAGCGAGCGGGCACACTTCCCCGATATCCGCACCGGCAACGGCTATGACGTCCATGCCTTCGAGCCGGGAGACCATGTCACGCTCTGCGGCGTCGCCATTCCGCACGACAGGAAATTGTCGGGCCATTCCGACGCCGATGTCGGCCTGCACGCCCTGACCGACGCGCTGCTAGCGACCTGCGGGGCCGGCGACATCGGCACGCACTTCCCGCCGTCCGATCCGCAGTGGAAAGGCGCTGCGTCGCGGATATTCGTCGAACATGCGGCAAGACTGGTGCGGGAGCGCGGCGGGCGCATCGCCAATGCCGACATCACGCTGATCTGCGAGGCACCGCGTGTCGGCCCGCACCGCGAGGCGATGACGGCGGTTCTTTCCCTGATGCTGGGCATTTCCGCCGACCGAATCTCGATCAAGGCGACAACCAACGAGAAGCTCGGCTTCGTCGGCCGCGAGGAAGGCATTGCGGCGATCGCCACCGCCAGCGTGGTGTTTCCCGGCGAGGTTCCGGAATGACCGACAGCGGCCCGGCAATCGCCCTGCTCGAGGCCTGCCGCGAGCGCGGCATCATGCTGGCGACCGCCGAAAGCTGCACCGGCGGCATGATCATCGCCGCGCTGACCGACATCGCCGGTTCTTCGGCCGTGGTCGATCGCGGCTTCATCACCTATTCCAATGAAGCTAAGATGGACATGCTCGGCGTGCGAAGAACCACGCTCGACGCGCATGGCGCGGTTTCCCGCGAGACAGCCATCGAGATGGCAAAGGGCGCGCTCACCCGTTCACGCGCCGGGCTGACCCTGGCCGTTACCGGCATTGCCGGTCCAGGTGGCGGTTCTGCGGAAAAGCCTGTCGGCCTGGTCTGGTTCGGCGTTGCGGTGAACGGCCAGCCCGTGACGGCCGAATACAAGCTGTTTGCCGACAATGGCCGTGACTTCATCCGCCGGGAAACGGTCGACCATGCGCTCAAGCTCGGCTTGCAGACGCTTGGCGAGAGTCAGGCCGCCGGTGTCTTGCCGTAGATGACGTCGGCGCGCTTTTCGAAAGCCTCGGCGAACATTCGGAAGGCACGGTCGAACATCGTGCCCATCAGCGCGCCCAAGATGCGGCTCTTGAATTCGTAGTCGATGAAGAAGCGCACGACACAGCCGGCACCGTCTGGCTCGAAACGCCAGACATTGCTCAGATATTTGAACGGGCCATCGATGTATTTCACATCGATGGCGTTCTCGTCGGGCTTCAGCAGCACCTGCGTGGTGAAGGTCTCGCGGATCGCCTTGTAGCCAATGCTCATGTCGGCGACGAGGATGGTGCGTCCGTCACGCTCCTTGCGCGAGCGGACCGTCAGCGCTTCGCAAAGCGGCAGGAATTGCGGATAAGTCTCGATGTCGGCGACCAGCGCGAACATTTGCTCAGGCGTATGGGCAACGTGGCGGGTGGCTTCGAATTTCGGCATGAACCCGGCTCTAGAGCGCGTCGCGTCGAAGACGCATCAGAGCGATTTCGCGAGCTGCGCTTCGCGCGCCGCGCGCAGCCTGGCGAAATCGTCGCCGGCGTGATGCGACGAGCGCGTCAGCGGGCTAGACGCCACCAGCAGGAAGCCCTTGGTCTTGCCGATCGTCTCGAAGGACTTGAACTCCTCGGGCGTGACGAAGCGGATCACCGGATGGTGCTTTTTCGATGGCTGCAGGTATTGGCCGATGGTCATGAAGTCGACATTGGCCGAGCGCAGATCATCCATCAACTGCAGGATTTCGTTCCGCTCTTCGCCCAGACCCACCATGATGCCGGACTTGGTGAAGATCGACGGATCAAGTTCCTTGACCCGCTGCAGCAGCCGGATCGAGTGGAAATAGCGGGCGCCCGGCCGGACCTTCAGATAATTCGACGGCACGGTTTCGAGATTGTGGTTGAAGACGTCGGGCCTGGCCGCCACGACGATCTCCAGCGCGCCGTCCTTGCGCAGGAAATCCGGCGTCAGGATTTCGATCGTCGTCAGAGGCGTTGCCGCCCGAATCTCACGGATGACATCGGCGAAGTGCTGCGCGCCGCCATCGGCGAGATCGTCGCGGTCGACTGAGGTGATGACGACATGTGTAAGGCCCATCTGCTTGACGGCATGCGCGACGCGGGCCGGTTCATCGGGATCGAGTGCGGTCGGAATGCCGGTGGCGACATTGCAGAAGGCGCATGCGCGCGTGCAGATCTCGCCCATTATCATGAAGGTGGCGTGCTTCTTTTCCCAGCACTCACCGATGTTCGGGCAACCGGCCTCTTCGCACACGGTCACCAGCTTGTGGGATTTGACGATCTCGCGCGTCTCGGCATAGCCCTTCGAGACCGGCGCCTTGACGCGGATCCAGTCCGGCTTGCGCAACACCTCCTGGTCGGGCTTGTGCGCTTTCTCGGGGTGCCGCAGCCGCGGCGCGTTGGCGATCGTGTCGAGGACAGTGACCATCTGAACCCTGGCTTTTTCTCGCGACCGCCGTCGGCGATCGTCACTTTCACGTCATCTAGGACATTTCAGCTCAAAGAAAAAGGCTGCAGCGGCGCATGCCGCCACAACCGTTTTCGCATAGCCGGAGCGATATCGACTAGCGGCGCACCAGACGACCGACCCAGATCAACAGGCAGGCACCGATGAAGCCGGTGATCAGATAGGCGGTCCAGCCGACGCCGAACACGCCGATGTTGAGCGCCTGCAGGATGGCGTTCAGCACCACAGCGCCAAGGATCCCCATGATAATGTTCATGAATATGCCGGTGTTGCTCTTCATGACCATTTCGGCCAACCAGCCTGCCAGGCCGCCGATGATGATGGCTGCGATCCAGCCCACGCCGTTCAAGTGCATATGCCTTCTCCTTGCGCCAGTAAAAATGCATCCGGAAACGAACCGCCTCGCCGTCGCGACCATGCGGCTTTCGAAGCTGAGTCTCCCGCGGCGAATCTATCATGCGTTCAAGACGCGGCCATAGGCGTCGAGCACGCTTTCCTTCATCATCTCCGACAGCGTCGGGTGCGGGAAAATCGTGTGCATCAGCTCTTCCTCGGTCGTTTCGAGGTTCATCGCCACGACAAAGCCCTGGATCAATTCGGTGACTTCGGCGCCGACCATGTGCGCGCCGAGCAACTGACCGGTCTTCTTGTCGAAGATGGTCTTGATGAAGCCCTGGTCTTCGCCAAGCGCGATGGCCTTGCCGTTGGCCGCGAACTGGAAGCGGCCGACGCGAATATCCCAGCCTTCGGCCTTGGCCTTGGCTTCCGTCAAGCCAACCGAGGCGACCTGTGGATTGCAGTAGGTGCAACCGGGGATCTTGAGCTTGTCGATGGCGTGAACACCGGGGAAGTTCGCAATCTTCTCGACGCACACGACGCCCTCATGCTCGGCCTTGTGGGCAAGCATCGGCGGGCCGGCGACATCGCCGATGGCGTAAATGCCAGGCACATTGGTCTTGCCGTAACCATCGACGACAACGCAGCCACGGTCCGTCTTCACGCCGAGCGCCTCAAGGCCGAGATTCTCGATATTGCCCTGGACGCCGACGGCCGAAATCATGCGGTCGGCTGATATCTTCTCGACCTTGCCGTCCTTCATCTCGACATGCGCGGTGACCGAGTTCGCCCCCTTCTCGACCTTGGTCACCTTGGCCTCGAGGATGATCTTCATGCCTTGCTTCTCGAACTGCTTTTGCGCGAATTTCGAGACTTCGGCATCCTCGACAGGCATCACAGCCGGCAGCAGCTCGACCACGGTCACGTCGGCGCCCATTGTGCGGTAGAAGGAGGCGAATTCGATACCGATTGCGCCCGAGCCCATTACCAGCAGAGATTTCGGCATCTCCTTGGGCACCATGGCCTCGAAATAGGTCCAGATCAGCTTGCCATCCGGCTCGATGCCGGGCAGCGCGCGCGGCCGCGCGCCAGTCGCCAGGATGATGTGCTTGGCGGTGTAGGTGCCCTCGCCCTTGATGCCCTTCGGCACCGGCGGCTGCGGCTCCATCGGCTTCTTGGCCGTCTTGGAGACCACGATCTCGCCGGGCTTCGACAACTTGGCCTCGCCCCAGATGACATCGACCTTGTTCTTCTTCATCAGGAAGGCGACGCCGCCATTGAGCCTGAGCGACACTTTTCGCGACCGATCGACGACGGCCGCGGTATCGGCACTGATCTTGCCGCCGTCGAGCTTCAGGCCATAATCCTTCAGGTGATCCGAATAGTGCATGATCTCGGCCGAGCGCAGCAGCGCCTTGGTCGGAATGCAGCCCCAGTTCAGGCAGATGCCGCCCAGATGCTCGCGCTCGACGATGGCCGTCTTGAAGCCGAGCTGGGCGGAACGCACCGCAGTGACATAGCCGCCGGGACCGGAGCCGATGATGATGACGTCGTAGTTCTCAGCCACGGGTTTTTCTCCTTCAATCACAATTCCAGCAAGACGCGCACGACCGACGTCAGCGCCTTGCCGATGTTTCGCGTGTTTTCGGCGTCGAGGTGGACACCGTCGAGAGGTGTTGTTTGCGCCACCGTGCCAGCGTCGAAGAAGCCGCAACCGACTTCGTCGGCGAGTGCTGCGTATTGCGGTGCAAGCTGCTTCGAGGCGTCATCCCCGCCGGCGAACATCTCCTTGAAGTCGGCATTTTCGGTGCGACTGACAAGAGGCGGCGAAACGATCAGAATCCGCGGCGCCGGCCAGTCGAACGGATAATCGTGGCCACGCACGATGTCGATCAGCCGCTGGATACCTTGCTTGGCCGCAACCGGGTTGCCATGGATCCACGGCTTCATGTCGTTGGCGCCGAGCATGATGACGATCAGGTCGATCGGCGCATGCGTCGTCAGCACCGTCGGCAGCAGCCGTGCACCGTTGCGGTCGGCCCCGGCCAGATGATCGTCGAAGGCGGTGGTGCGGCCGTTGAGGCCGTCGGCGATAACCTGAACGCGTTCGCCAAGGCCAGCTTGCAGCACGCTTGGCCAGCGATCCTCGAGCGCATGACGCCCGCCTTCGGCATTGTAGCCCCATGTCAAGGAGTCGCCGTAACAAAGAACCGTTTTCATCCGTTCAACCTGCTTTTGTGTCGGCCACACCGCGCTTCACGCGCCAGCGCACGAACAACCAATGGATGATGATCGTCACCAGGCCCGGCAGACCAAGACCGGCAACCACCGGCATGTCTCTCCTGACCACTGCGGCGCTGCTGTCGCTGTAGAGGATCAGCGCGACCAAGAGGAGAAGCAGCGCCACAAATACAATCAGCGTCCACTTTCCCGCCGTCGCCACGGCCGCGACCGGATCGTTCGTCAATTGCGCGACGAAGAAGACGAAGGTGACGACAAAAGTCACCAGCACCGAGAACATGAAGACGATGATGTATTCTTCCTCGGCGCCGGTGGCGACGGCCAACCATTGCGCGATCAGCCCGCCGGCCAACCCGGAAATGAGAAAGGCAAAAAGGCTGGTGAAGAATATCCGCACAGCCTTTTCCTTTCCTACACCAGCATGCCCATCGGGTTCTCGATCAGCTTCTTGAAGGCGACCAGCAGTTCGGCCCCCAGCGCACCGTCGACGGCGCGATGATCGGTCGACAGCGT
>NZ_JAIUGW010000028.1:0-85654 GCF_020164795.1 Mesorhizobium sp. ES1-3 | reverse complement strand
CGCATCTTAGGGGGAGAAAACTGTTACCTATGTATCCGGTTCATTCTGTTACCCATCTATCCGCTGGACACGGCAGGACAATGAGGGGCGGCGCGGGTGCTGGCGATTTGCGAGCGGTCGTAGCAACTGAAGCCTTCTGACAGGCAATCGGTTCAGCATCGAATTTCATATTCGCAAGCTTCAGCGCTGCCCCTCATCCGCCTGCCGGCACCTTCTCCCCGTATAGTGACGGGGAGAAGCCAGCTAATTCGATCAGTCCTCGTTGGCCTTGACGCTGACGCCGAGCGTCTTCGGCAGGTCCAGCGGGTTCGACATGGCGCCGGCCATGATCAGCGCGAACGGCACCGATGCCGGCGGCTCGGCCGAGATTTCGAGGCTCTTCGGATCGTCGAGATATTTGCTGACCGCCGCGGTCACCTGAGCCGTCAGCTCGGGATTGTTGAGCTGCGCCATGCCGAACGGCACGATCGCCTTGGCCTGGTTGGCGATGTCCTTGGCCGACATGCCTTGCTGCTTGCCGACATAGTCCAGCACCTTGCCGGTCAGCGAATCGTCGTCGAAGCGGATCGAGGCGCTGTTGAACGAAAGCTGCTGCAACAGGCCGAGCATGGCCATGCCTTGCGCCGAATTGTCGGCGCCTTCCGGCTGTGCGGCCATCTTCTTCTGCATTTCCTGCAGCGACTTGATGAAGTCGATCGTGTAGCCGCCGAGGTCGAAGGTCATGCCGAGCGTGCCGGCATTCTCGACGGAGATGTCGTATTTCGACAGTTCCATCTTGCCGTCCGATGGCTGCCAGGTGCCGGCCATTTCGAGATTGCCCGAGATGTTCTGGTAACCGAGCGCGTTGATGACCTCCTTGGACTTGGGATCGTCGACCAGCGAGAGATCGGCCGTGAACTTCTCCGTGTTGGCGGTGAACTCCATCGCCTTGCCGTCGGCGGGCGGCGTGATCTCGATGGCAAGGCCGTCCATCGAGAAGGCGGTCTTGTCGGCGACCTTGACCGTCATGTTCGACAGTTCAGCGGATTTGTACATCATCAGCGAACCCAGCGGGCCGGTGGAGCCGTCGGCCGGCACCGTCATGTCGTGGATGACGAAGGGGCTGAGATCGAGGGTGACGCCGTCCTTGCTGTGTTCGAAGGCCGAGGTCGACACGGTGCCGATATCATAGCCGCCATTGGCTTCGGTGACGTTCTCGAGCTTGACGTCGCCGATCGGCAGCGCTTCCTTTTCCGCGGCCGGTTTCACCGACACGCCCTGCAGCACCATGCTGGTGTTGTCGCCGGTCACGCCGGTCCAGGCGATGTCGACGCCCTGGGCCGCGAGTGCTGCCTTCAGCCGGTCCGCGACCGCGGCGTCCTGGGCAAGGGCCGCATTCAGCGGCAGTGTGAGCAAGAAGGTCGAAAGAGCGAATTTCCGGAGAGTTGAGCGGTTGATTGTCATCGCAAGGTCCCTGAGAGTGTCCTGAAATTATTTTTCAATTCTTTGCGCCATCACCATTCCGTGACGAACTGGACGGGAAAAAGGCGTGTCCCGGCACATTGGTCGAAAATCGCGGTGAAAGGCAAACCCGATCCGAACGCTATTGCAGGATGCGGTGAATTTGGCATGAAGGTCGGGCCGCCAGCGTGTTGTGCTTCGCAATAGATGTGGCATGTAACAGGTTGATGTTGGTCGGCAAGCTCGACGTTGCGGTTTCCAGTTGCAGAATAGCGTGCAAATCGACCGGCCGGGTGCGCGCCTCTTGCCGCGAATCACCCGCTCGGCTAGGTCCAACCCATGGGAAAAAGGCTTTTGCCGCCTGACAATGGCGGCGGCGATCATATCGAACCGGTCGATCTCAAGAAGGCGCTGGAAGAGCGCTATCTTGCCTATGCGCTGTCGACCATCATGCACCGGGCGCTGCCGGACGTGCGCGACGGACTGAAGCCGGTCCATCGCCGTATCATGCACGCCATGCGCCTGCTGCGCCTCAATCCCGACCAGGGTTTTGCCAAATGCGCCCGCATCGTCGGCGAGGTGATGGGCAAGTTCCACCCGCATGGCGACCAGTCGATCTATGACGCGCTGGTGCGGCTGGCGCAGGATTTTTCGATGCGCTACCCCCTGGTCGACGGCCAGGGCAATTTCGGCAACATCGACGGCGATAATGCCGCCGCCATGCGCTACACCGAAGCGCGCATGACCGACGTGGCGACCGAATTGCTTGCCGGCCTCACCGAGGACGCCGTCGACTATCGGCCGACCTACAATGAAGAGGACGAGGAGCCGGTCGTGCTCCCCGGTGCCTTCCCCAATCTCTTGGCCAACGGCTCGTCCGGCATCGCCGTCGGCATGGCGACGTCGATCCCGCCGCACAACGCGGCCGAGCTTTGCGACGCCGCGCTGCACCTGATAGAGCATCGCGACGCGCCGGTGGCGAAGCTGATGGATTTCGTCCAGGGCCCGGATTTCCCGACCGGGGGCATCATCGTCGACAGCCGTGCCTCCATTCTCGAAGCCTATGAGACCGGCCGCGGCGGGTTTCGCGTGCGGTCGAAGTGGAACCAGGAAGACCAGGGCAGGGGCACCTGGAGCATTGTCGTCACCGAAATCCCCTATGGCGTGCAGAAGGCGCGGCTGATCGAGAAGATCGCCGAACTGTTGATGGCCCGCAAGCTGCCGCTGCTCGAGGATATCAGGGACGAAAGTGCCGAGGACATCCGCGTCGTGCTGGTGCCCAAGAGCCGTTCCGTCGACCCAGGCATCCTGATGGAATCGCTGTTCAAGTTGACCGAGCTCGAAAGCCGTTTCGCGCTCAACATGAATGTGCTGTCGCGCGGCAAGGTGCCCAACGTTCTCTCGCTGAAAGGCGTGCTGCAGGAATGGCTGGATCACCGCCGCGACGTCCTCGTCCGTCGCTCGAAACATCGCCTTGGCGAGATCGAGAGGCGGCTGGAAATCCTCGTCGGCTACCTGATCGCCTATCTCAACATCGACGAGGTGATCAAGATCATCCGCGAGGAGGATGAGCCCAAGCAGGTCATGATGGCCCGCTGGTCGCTCACCGACACCCAGGCCGAAGCGATCCTCAACATGCGGCTGCGCGCTTTGCGCAAGCTGGAGGAATTCGAGATCCGCAAGGAATTCGATGGCCTGACCGCCGAAAAGAAGCAGATCGAGGCGCTGCTGGCGTCCGATGCGAAGCAGTGGTCGACGATCAAGTGGGAAGTCACTCAGCTTCGCGACAAGTTCGGCCCGGAGACCGAGATCGGCAAGCGCCGTACCCAGTTCGCCGATGCGCCCGAGCACGACCTGACCGACATCGCGCACGCCATGATCGAGCGCGAGCCGGTCACTGTCGTGGTTTCGGAAAAGGGTTGGCTGCGGGCAATGAAGGGCCATCTGGCCGATCTTTCGACGCTGACCTTCAAGGAGGGCGACAGCCTCAAGCTCGCCTTCCATGCCCAGACGACAGACAAGGTGCTGGTCTTCACCACCGGCGGCAAGTTCTACACGATTGGCGCCGACCGGCTGCCCGGTGGCCGCGGCCATGGCGAGCCGATCCGCATCATCGTCGACATGGACAATGACCAGGACATCGTCACCGCCTTCGTCCACGATCCCAAGCGCAAGCTGCTGCTCGCCTCTTTCGACGCCAACGGCTTCATCGTTCCGGAGGAAGAGGTGGTCGCCAACACCCGCAAGGGCAAGCAGGTGATGAACGTCAAGGCCCCCGACGAAGCCAAGCGCTGCGTGCCGGTCACCGGCGATCATCTGGCCATCGTCGGCGAGAACCGCAAGATGCTGGTGTTCGCGCTCTCGGAAATTCCCGAGATGGGCCGCGGCAAGGGCGTGCGGCTGCAGAAATACAAGGACGGCGGTCTTCTCGACCTCAAGCCGTTCACATTGGCGACCGGTCTTTCCTGGCAGGATTCGGCCGACCGTACCTTCACCCGGTCGCGCGAGGAACTGGCCGAGTGGATCGGCGCGAGGGCATCGGCAGGGCGTATGGTGCCGAAGGGTTTCCCGAGGACCGGGAAATTCGGTTGAAGCTGCGCCTCTTCCCTCTCCCCTTGTGGGGCCCGAAGGGCGGGCGAGGCCCGTGACTCGCCCAGGGCGGTGGCCTCGCGAAGCGAGGTCGGATGAGGGGTGTTCCAGGGAACGCCAACGCCTCACTCCGCTGGAACACCCCTCATCCGTCTCGGCGCTGACGCGCCGATCCACCTTCTCCCACAAGGGGAGAAGGAAGAGCGCCGCCATCACGATTTGGACTATCGTCACGATTGCTGCACTATATCGGTCCATAACTGACCGGATGGGCCGGGGAGAACAGGGCGTTTGAAGGAAGCAAGGATCCAGAAACCGGAACGGCAGCAGCGCCTGTTTGGGCTGTCCACACCGCTTCGGTCGGCCGTCATACCGCCGCTGTCGGCGGCACGCTGGCTGCTGGTGCTGATCGTCGCCGCCGGCGTCTATTTCTTCCACGGTTTCCTGTTCCCGGTGCTGGCCGCCCTCGTCATCGCCTTCGCCAGCTGGCCGCTCTACCGACGGCTGCTGGTCGGCGCCGGCGGCAACCGCACCATCGCCGCCACCTTCGCCATCCTGTTCATCCTCGCCTTCCTGGTGATCCCTATCGCGCTTGCCGGCACCTATGCCATCAACGAGGTGCGCGAATGGGTCGGCTGGGCGATAGAGACCAATCGGCACGGTGCGGTGACGCCGCACTGGATCGCCAGCCTGCCTATCGTGGGTGAGTGGCTGAACGAGCAGTGGACCACCAATCTCGGCCATCCCGGCGGCATCGGCGAACTGATCCAGCTGGTCAGCGGCGCCAATATCGGCAGCATCTACCGGGGCGCGCTCGCCGCCGGCGGCAGCGCCTTCAGCCTGTTTCTGACGCTGCTGTTCATGATGATCGCCCTGTTTTTCGCCTATCGCGACGGCGAGAATTTCGCCGGCCAGATCGACCGCCTCGGCGAACGCATCTTGCCGACCCGCTGGGAGCGGATCTCGCGCGTCGTGCCGGCGACCATTTCCTCGACCGTGACGGGCATGACCGTGATTGCCATCGGCGAGGGGCTGGTACTGGGCGTCGCCTACTGGCTGGCCGGGGTGCCGTCGCCTGTGACGCTGGGCGCGCTGACCGGCGTGATGGCACTCATCCCCGGCGGTGCGCCGCTGTCCTTTACCTTGGTGTCGATCTACCTTGCCGCCAGCGGCTCGCCGATGGCCGGCCTAGCGCTGTTCATATGGGGAACGGTCGAACTGTTCATCGTCGACAAGACGCTGCGCCCCAAGCTCGTCGGCGGACCGATAAAACTGCCCTTCCTGCCGACCTTTTTCGGCCTGATCGGCGGCGTCAAGACCATGGGGTTTCTCGGCCTGTTCATCGGCCCGGTGCTGATGGCACTGCTGGTCGCGATCTGGCGCGAGTGGCTGCGCGAGGTGGAACTGGCCGACGAGACGGCCGCCGGATCGGCGGCCGAGATCGAGGCCGGTCCGCGCATCGAGGCCCTGCCCGAACCAGGCGCCGCGAAGAAGGCCAGCGCCTGATCTCGACCTCTACGCCGGGTGGTGCACCGCAAGGTCACCGCGGCGCCGGCGTCCATCATGCAACTGCCAGAGCGAATGGGCGACCAGGGTGACAATCAGGATGCCGCCGCCGATCAGGCTGTTGCGGGTCGGCGTCTCGGCAAAGATCATCCACACCCAGATCGGCGCCAGCACGGTTTCGAGCAGGTAGAACATCGCTACTTCCGGTCCTGAAATGTATTTCGGCCCGGCGGCGAGGCAGAAGAACGAGATCGGCATGATGACGGCGCCGTTGAAGATGATCCACCATGGCGCGTTCACGTGAAAACCTTCGCCCGTCACCATGAAGGCGGCCAGCCCAAGCGGCAGAAGGACACCGATGAGCGAGGTGAATCCCATATCCTTGCCGCTGGCGCGCGAGATGGTGATGGCGACCGCGATGAAGAAAGCCGAGCAGAGCGCCATGAAATCGCCGAACAGCTTGCCGGTGCCGACCGAACCGCCGACGATGACCAGCACGCCGAGGATCATGACAAGCATCGCCACGATCGTCACCGCCCGCGGTCTTTCCTTCAGGAATATCCAGGACAAGAGTGCGGCGAATACCGTGTTGAAGGCCAGGATGAACACCAGATCGGCGGTCGAGGTGTGGAAGACCGCGGTAATGAAGGTGATCGAGGTCAGCCCATAGCATACAGCCACGATCAGTCCGGACCAGCCGGGGATCAGCGGTGGGACATTCCGGCTCCGAGCGCGCCAGACCGACCAGATGATCATCGCGGCGATGAAGGTGGTTCCGGTTCGCAGCAGAAGGATCGTCCAGGCGCCGCCATCCGCAAGGCGGATCAACGGTATGTCGACAGTCAGTATCAGTCCGCCAATGGCGGTTATCAGAAGGCCCTTCTGGTGATCATGGTGAGGGGACATGCAGGAACTTTCGCAATTGAATTGCAGGCGGCGGCCGATCGGCGCAATCGCGCACTCTCTCCAGCTGAACGGCTGAAAGACCAGCATCCCCTGCCTTGAAACAGTTTAAGCGTGGATCGTGGGAAAACTCAGCGTCAGACCGCTTCGTTGGTGTAGCGCTCCCAGCCTTTTGGGCCGAGATGCTCCTGCGGCATGAAGCGCATCTTATAATTCATCTTGCGCGAACCATTGACCCAGTAGCCAAGGTAGACATGGGGCAGTCCCATCGCCTTGGCGCGGGCGATATGGTCGAGGATCATGAATGTGCCGAGCGAGCGGCTTTCGAAATCGGGATTGAAATAGGAATAGACCATCGACAGGCCGTCGGCCATCTTGTCGGTGAGCGCGACCGCGATGAGTTCACCCTGACCCTTGCCGGTGATGAAGGTATCGGGTCCGCGCCGCCGATATTCGATCACCTTGGTGTCGACATGCGTATCCTCGACCATCATGGCGTAGTCGAGCACCGTCATGTCTGACATGCCGCCGCGGCGGTGGCGGGCATCGAGATAACCGCGAAACAGGGAATATTGTTCGGTCGAGGGCTCGGCATTGTGCATGGCGCCGACGAGGTCGGAATTGTGCTGCAGCACGCGTTTCATGTTGCGGCTGGCGGTAAACTCCTGAGCCAGGATGCGCACGGATACACAGGCGCGGCAGGTCTCGCAGGCTGGCCTGTAGGCTATGTTCTGCGAGCGCCGGAAGCCGCCTTGCGTGAGCAGGTCGTTCATCTCCGAGGCCTTGTCGCCGACCAGATGCGTGAACACCTTGCGCTCGAACTGGCCGTCGAGATAGGGGCACGGCGACGGCGCGGTCAGGAAAAACTGCGGCGACTGGGTCGGGTGCTGCGTCATCGAGCCTTGGAAACACTCCTTCGAATCGCTCTACCTTTGGCTCCGGCGACGAAAAATTCAACAGGATTGTGAAGGTGTGGCTGACTGAACACCTTCACATTTGCGCTCAAGGGCCCGTGGTTTCTCTTGAGGGCCGGTTTTTAACGGCCGGTACGGCTGACGACGGTGCCGAGCAAAAGATCGTGCAGCGTGCGCTTGCGGTCGGAGAACAACGTCACCAGCAAGACCAGCGGCGACAGGATGACGTTGCCGGCCCAGAACAGCACGGAATGGACGACCGCCGTGAGGCCATCGATCGGCCTGCCATCGAGACGGTCGAGGCGGATGCCCATCATCTTCATGCCCGTAGTGGCCTGGTCGGCGCTGCCCAGCGTGTTCCAGATGTAGAGGATGGCGACTGCCGGCACCAGGACGCCAAACAGCATCCAGCCAAGGCCGAGGGTCAAAAGACCGAGGAAGAACACCAGGATCGCGAACGGAATGGTCAGCAGGGCGACGATGATATAGTCGAGCAAGAAGGCCAGGATACGCCTTGTGCGGACGCCTTCATAAGCCCTGACATCGTCGAGCCGAGTGTCGATGATTTCGCCGTCGAGAACGCGAGCGTTCATGTCATTTCCTCGTAACAGGGTCCGACATAGGGTGCGGACCGCTCGATGATGAAATGGTGAAGGCTCGCCGCGGAATCAAGATCGGGCCTTTCGCCGGATCGCACGGCGGAGCCAGACGGCCGACAGTCCGAATCGGTTGAATTCGCGGCGCGGATGGCGTTAGCTTGTTGCGGCGCAACAAAATGGGCGCCGGGGGCAGGGACGGGCACATATGGATTACGACATGCTGGTCATCGGCAGCGGCCCCTCGGGCCGCCGCGCGGCGGTGCAATCGGCCAAACTCGGCAAATCGGTGCTGGTGGTCGACCGGGGCCGGCGTCTTGGCGGCGTCTCGGTGCATACCGGCACCATTCCCTCGAAAACGCTGCGCGAAACGGTGCTCAATCTCTCGGGCTGGCGCGAGCGCGGCTTCTATGGGCGCGGCTATCGGGTCAAGCAGGATATCTCGGTCGGCGACCTGATCGAGCGCCTGCACAAGACGCTCGACCATGAGG
This sequence comes from Mesorhizobium sp. ES1-3, assembly GCF_020164795.1. Taxonomy (NCBI): domain Bacteria; kingdom Pseudomonadati; phylum Pseudomonadota; class Alphaproteobacteria; order Hyphomicrobiales; family Phyllobacteriaceae; genus Mesorhizobium; species Mesorhizobium sp. ES1-3. The sequence goes on along the minus strand of NZ_JAIUGW010000028.1, from coordinate 77,215 downwards.
TCGAGGTGCTGCAACACCAGTTCATGCGCAACACGGTCAAAAGTGCGCGCGCGGCGGTGAAATTTCTCGGCCCCAACAAGGTCAGCCTGACATCGGACAGTGGCGACTACAGCGAAGTCGGCTTCGCCAATGCGCTGATCGCCGTCGGCACGAGGCCGCATCGGCCGCGCGACGTGCCCTTCGACAAGACCCGTGTCTTCGACAGCGACGAGATGCTTGAACTCGACCGCCTGCCGCGCACGCTGACTGTGATCGGCGCCGGCGTCATCGGGGTCGAATACGCCACCATCTTTTCCGCGCTCGACGTGCCGGTGACGCTGGTCGAACCGCGCAACTCCATCCTCGATTTCGTCGACCGGGAGATCGTCGACGATTTCATCCACCAGATGCGCGACCGCGGCATGACGATAAGGCTAGGCAGCGCGGTCAAGGAAATCCGCTCCAAGGCGGAAGCCGCCGAGGTGGAACTGGCCGATGGCCGCACGATCCGCTCCGAGGTCGTGCTCTACGCGGCCGGCCGCACCGGCAATGTCGGCAGCCTCGGCCTCGACGTTGTCGGCATCGAGGCCGACTCCAGGGGCCGTATCAAGGTCGATCCGCAGACTTTCCAGACCAGCGTGCCCAATATCTACGCCGCCGGCGACGTCATCGGCTTTCCGAGCCTCGCCTCCACCTCGATGGAGCAGGGCAGGGTGGCCGCCTGCCATGCCTTTGGCGTGACCCTGCCGGCGCCGCCGGAGACCTTTCCCTACGGCATCTATGCGGTGCCGGAGATCTCGACGGTCGGCCAGTCGGAGGAACAGGTACGCCAAAGCGGCGACGCGTATGAGGTCGGCGTCGCGCGCTTCCGCGAGACGTCGCGCGGCCACATCATGGGTGTCAATACCGGCTTCCTGAAGCTGTTGTTCTCGATCGAGACGCGTCGACTGCTCGGCGCGCACATCGTCGGCGAGGGCGCCACCGAACTCATTCACATCGGCCAGGCAGTGATCAATCTCGGCGGCACGGTCGACTTCTTCGTCAACAACACCTTCAACTACCCAACGCTTGCCGAGGCCTACAAGATCGCCGGCCTCGACGCCTGGAACAGGATGGGGCGGGGGTAGGGGCGGCTATTCAGCGGTCGCTGGTCGATCACGCTGCGCACCTGAGAAGCGAGCGGTCCGGAAAGACGATCAGCCTAGCTGGGTCGCCGCCGATCCCGCTAGCCAGTGCCTGATGATTGCTGCGTCCGGGTCACCGATTTCGTGGCCCGATGGAACAATCCGGGCGTCGATCTCCGTGCCGTGTCGGCTGAGCAGCGTCACCAGCGCCGGCGCGAAAGGCCCGTAGGTCTCGTCGGCGGCTCCCGCAATGATCAGCGTCCGTGTTCCCGTAAGGTCCGTCGCCGGTACCTTGTCTAGCACCGGCATTGGCCTCAACAGGGCCGCCCGGCGGACGATGCCGGGATGCAGTAGCATCAGGCTCGAAACCAGATTGGCGCCGTTCGAATAGCCAAGGAATGTTGCGTGACCGAGATCAAGTCCATGGCGCGCGGCGCCTTCGGCTGCAAATGCCGCGAACGCGGCGGTTTCGACACGTATGCTTTCCTGGTCGAAGGTGGTCGGCGTGATTCGCTCGAACCAGCGAAAACCGTCCTCCTGGGGGATGCGGCCTCGCACCGCGATCAGGACGGCGTCGGGTGCCATGCTTCTCGCCAGCGCCACCATGCTTGTCTCGTCGACACCCGATCCATGCAGCAGGAACAGGCATTCGCGGCGGCCCTTGCCAGCGCCGAGGAGGCGATACGGAAAGGCCAGATCCAGCACTAGGGTGCCGTTTTCGGCATTGTCGCCAGTCATATCGCATCCCGTTGATTATATGAGGTTCCGCTCAATTTGCCGGCTTCAAAACGCAATATTTTCATGCTCCGCGAAAGTTGATTGAACCAGGCGCATTCCGGCCCGTTTCTGCGGCGATACACTCCATCCGGGAGGAATCGAAGCGGTGCGTCGGGGGTCGCATTGCTGGACATGAACAACCAGCTTTGAGGCCTTTTGTCGATGACTACCCCTGTTTCGCCAGATCGCGATTTGCGTATCCCAGATCGCGATTTGCGTATCCCAGATCGCGGCTTGCGTATCTTGGAACGCGACACGCGTATCGATGTATTGCGCGCGCTGGCGTTGCTCACGATCTTCATCGACCATGTTCCGGGCACGGCTTTCGAGGCCCTGACCTACAAGAATTTCGGTTTTTCGGATGCGGCCGAAGCGTTCGTGCTGATTTCCGGCATCTCGGTCGCGCTCGCCTACGGCACGAAATTCCGACCGGGAGGCCGGCTTCTGGCGACCTTGAAGATGTGGCGGCGGGCGGGCGTGCTCTACGCCGCCCATATCGTCACGACGATGGTGGTGATGGCCCTGTTCTGCGCCGTGGCGGTGTTTGCCAAGCGGCCGGAACTGCTGAAGCTCATCAATATCGAGCCGCTGATGAAGAATACGCCGCAAGTGCTGGTCGGCATCGTCACGCTCGGCCACCAGCTCGGCTACCTCAACATCCTGCCGGTCTATGCGGCGCTGCTTTTGATGGCGCCGGCATTCGTCCTGTTCGTCAGCTACAGGCCCGTCGCGGCGCTCGTCGTATCCGGCACGCTGTGGCTCGTAGCCGGAATCTGGCAGATCGCGCCGCCCAATTACCCCGAGCCCGGTTTCTGGTTCCTCAATCCGCTGTCCTGGCAGTTCCTGTTCAACATCGGCCTTGCCGCCATGCTGCATGTCAGGCGCGGCGGTGTCATTCCGGTCAACCGCTGGCTGATCGGCGCGGCCGCCGCCTATGTGCTAGCGGCGCTGGTGTGGGTGCATAGCCCGCTCTGGGGACATATAACGTGGTTCAACCTGCCGGTGGTGATCGGCGGCTTCGACAAGACCTTCCTGTCGCTGCCGCGGCTGTTGCACATCCTGGCGGTCAGCTACCTCGTCGTCGCCCTGCCGGTGCTCTCCAGCCTGTTCCGCACCAGCCCCGACCATCCGCTGGCGATACTGGGCAAACGATCGCTGCCGGTCTTCATCGCCGGCACGGTGATCGCCATGGTCGCCCAGGTGATGAAGGTGATCAATCCAGGCGGATTCGTCTATGACAGCCTACTGATATCGGCCGGCATTGCCATGCAGTTCGCGCTCGCCTTCTATCTCGAATGGCTGTCGACCATCGGCGGTTCGGGCAAGGCCCGTACGGTCCAAAAGGATCCCGCGCCGGCTGCGCCTTTCGGCCTCTCTGCCGTGGCAAGAGCCAATCGGTAGGCGGTTCGGGGGCGGTTCAGCCGCGGGGCTGGCCCGACGAGCCCCGCACGATCAGTTCGACAGGCAGTTGCTGCCGGCTGACCGGCCCGTCGCTCTCCAGGATCGCCCTGACGGCAAGGCGGCCCATCTCGGCGATCGGCTGGGCAATCGTGGTTAATGGCGGCTCGGACACTGCGGCTTCCGGAACCCCGTCGAAGCCGACGACGGAAATATCGTCAGGCACGTTGAGCCCGCGTGCGCTAAGCCATTCCAGCGCCACCAGGGCTATTCTGTCCGACATGGCCAGGATGGCGGTGGGCGGCGCGTCGGAGGCGAAGATGGTTTCGAGGCCCGCCTTCGTGCTCGCCACGTCGTTGGCGGTCTCGTAGACGGGCACTTTGGATGTATCGATGCCAACCCGCGAAAGCTCCCGGAGATAGCCGGTGAGGCGGTCGCGCGTTCCTGCATAGGTTGCGGCCCGGACCTGTTCGGCCGAAACAAGGCCTGTCCTGTCGTCGGCGAAGGGCAGCGCCAGGACGGCGAAGCGGCGATGTCCGAGATCGGTGAGATGGCGGGCCGCCATGCCGGCGCCGGCGATGTTGTCGACACCGATCGCGGCGACCGACCCGTCCTCGGAATCGAGGTCGAGCGCGACGAAGGGCAACTTGCGTTCGCGTGCCAACTCCACCAGGCGCGAGCCGCCTTCGATGCAGAAGACGATGAAGCCGTCGACAAGGGCGCTCTGGATGTTCCAGGCAAGCTGCTCGTTGTTGGCGGCCGAGACCAGGGAAATGCCGGCTCCCGTAGCATCGCAGGCCTGCGAGATGCCCGCCATCATGACGCGCGCGAACGGATCGTCGAAGAAATAGGAGAGGGGCTCGGCTGTGGCAACGCCAATGGCGTTGACCTTGCCGGCGCGCAGCAGCCGGCCCTTTGGATCGGGCCCGCCATACCCCATCGCCTCGGCGGCCGCGCGAACGCGTTCGCGCACTTCCTCGCGTACGATCTCGGGTCGGCTGAATACGTTGGACGCCGTGCCGTGGGAAACACCGGCGGCCTTGGCGATGTCGGCCAGCCGTACGGGTCGTCGATTGCCTGCGGTGAGTGACGCCATTTGCGCGTGCCTCCTGACATGCATTTAGCACGTTCCTGGGCCGCATCTAGTATTTTCGTTGGATCGATTCAAATTTTGCTTGACCAGCGGCGATCATGGTCTTATGTTTGAATCGATCCAAAATAACAAATTTGAACTGTTTGACTGGCCAAAGGAGGAGCGTCATGCATCCTGTCAACTATCTGTTCGATGACATTTATCGCAACGACTGGAATATCGGGTCGGCCGCCAACAAAGCCAGGCGCCGTGGTGAAACCGGTCCATGGATTCGCGACCTTCGTTTCCTGGTGATCCGCAATCGGGGCTGATCAGCCTATTCTTTTCAACGCCCGTGGATTGGATCGATTCAAAACGAGGAGAATGAGACATGCATCCCATCCAGCATCTGTTCGAAGATATTTATCGCAACTACTGGGGCATCATGCCTGCCGCCGAGCGGCCAGAGGCAAGGCGCCTGAAGAAGCCGGCCGCGCGCAATCGTGATCTGCTGATCCGACCCGAACGTCGGCGCTGATTCCTGCTGGATTGAACCTCAGGAACGTGGGCGTGCCAGGGCAGAAATTGCTATCGCCAGCCAGCCGACGATGAGCAAGGTGCCTCCGATTGGCGCCGACATCGGAAACAGTCTCGATCCCAGGAAATCGCGGGCGAGAAGATCGCCCGCGAAAAGCACGAGCCCGGCGAGCAGAACGAGGCTTGCGATGCGCAGCCAGCGGTTTGCTCCTCCGACAAGGCCAATGGCCAGAAAGACCGGAGCATGCATCAGGAGGAACGACGCGGCCGTGCCGATGAAGGCGCCGCCGCGATGCGCGGCTGCTGCCGAAAGCGCCACCCCCGCCGCGCCGACGAGACCGCCGGCAAGCACGAGGAGGCGGCTGCCGTTTGGGTCGGCGAGGTTCATGGTCGGCGTGCTCCTTCTGCGGATCGGGTAAGTCTCAGGGCTTGCCCGCTTCCAGTGCCATATGCCGCGTCCGCCGCGACTGGACAATCCAGTTGTAGGCGGCACCAAGCGCCATCAGCACCGATGTGCCCAGAAACACCGCCGGCATGCCGAAATGGCCGCCGACAAAACCGCCGGCCAGCGGTCCCGCGACCTGCCCGACATACTGCGCCGAGATCGCCAAGCCAAGCACGTTGCCGCCGACGCCGTCTGGGATGTTATGCCTGATGACACTGGTGATGCAGGGCAGGAGGCCGCCCAACGCCACGCCCATCAGGAAACGCAGGCCGATGAGCTGCCAGCCGTTGGTGACAAAAGCCTGCGGGATGAGCAGCAGCGCCGAGACCGCCAGCGCTCCCACGACAACGTTCCAGTGCCCGATCCGGTCTGCGAGCTTGCCGAGCCAGGACGCCGACAGGATGGTGCCGAGCGCGGCCGCCGACATCACAACGCCGGCGACGAGCGTCACCCGGCTCTGGTCCTCGATGAGCTGCTGCACATAGACGGCGATGATAGGCTCGATCGACATCGTGGCGAAGGCGAGCAGCATGCCGGTGGTCAGCATGGCCACCACCGGGCGCTTGTCCGGGATCTGCGACCAGCCGCTTTTCGGCTTTGCCGCCGGCACGGCTTTGGCCGCCCTCGGGCGCGGGTTCTCCTTGATGAGGAAGGTCGTCGCCAGGAAGGCGAGGAAGATCACCCCGCCCGACAAGAGGAAGGTGGCGCGAATCCCGATCACCGGCGGCAGCACGCCGCCGAGCAAGGGACCGACCAGCGAGCCCGCCGTGATGCCCGCCGACAGGACGCCGAGCGCCCAGCCGGAGCGGTCCTTCGGCGTCTGCATGGCCACCAATATGGTCGAACCCGAGGAGTAGCCGCCGGCGAAGCCGATCAGCAGGCGCAGCAGGACCAACTGCCAGACCGTCTCGACCATACCCGTCAGCGACATGCAGATCGCCATGCCGAAGGAGGCGCGCACCAGCATCACCTTGCGGCCGTAGCGGTCGCCCAGGCGTCCCCACAACGGCGCGACCATTGCCGCGGCGAAGAAGGTGGCGCCATAGGCGATGCCGGACCACTGTACGATGGCGGCATGACCCTGTGCGCCGAGCTGTTCGACATAAAGCGGCAGGAACGGCAAGAGCAGGGTCATGGCGATGAGCGTGCTGAACGAGCCCGCGAAACAGACGGCGAGATTGCGTCGCCAGTGGATATTGTAACCGCTTTGTTGCGTGTCTTCCTGTGCCATGTCCTGCCTGCCCGGTATCAGCGCTTGTTGCGGATACCATTTTGGGATACCAAACTGGTATCCGTCATGAACTTCAAGCCGGTCGCTGTCAATGCGGCTTCGGAAAGGACGCGCGATGTCGCAGATGCAGAATGTCGAACGGCAGCTTCGCGAGATGATCCTGGCGCTCGAGATCGGGCCGGGAGAGCGGCTGACCGAACGCTGGATCGAAGGCCAATTCGGCGCCTCGCGCACGCCGGTCAGGGCGGCACTGCTGCGGCTGGAGACCGAGGGACTGGTCGGCAGGGACGGACGCGGCTGGACGGTCTCGCCCATCAACCTGGCCGAGCTCGAGCAGATCGCGGTCTATCGCGAGGCGGTCGAGGTCGCGGCGCTGCGGCTGACATGCGGGCAAGCCGACAAGAGCGCTGTCGATGTCGTCGAGGCGATGCTCGATTCCTGCGACGAAAACACGCCGCGCGAGGAATGGCATCGTGTCGGCATGGATTTTCACATCGAGCTGGCACGGCTATCCGGCAACGAATTCCTGTTTCGGGCGGTCCGTGACGCCATGACGCGCCTGTCGCGCGCCCGCTGGCTGGAAGTGCGTGACGAAACGGCCCTTGGCCGTGCCTGGCTCGAACATCGCGCCATCCTTGCGGCGACACGCCTTGGTCAGGCCGATGAAGCCGCGCGGCTGCTGTCGGCCCACATTGTCGGCAGCCGTGACCGGCTGGTGACGTCGCTTGCCAACGACCGACGTGGCCTTCGCGCCAGGGGATTTGCCGTCGTCGCCGCTTAATGCATGTCGCCCGGAAGTGTCCTCGGTTCCGGGATAACGACATGCATAAGTCAGAAGCTTACAGCAGGTCGGGCGAATCCTATTCGCCGCGACATGCTGTAGTGCGGCCTATGCACGGCAGCGTTCGCCGGAAAAACAGGCGGCGTCTGACGCGAAGCGCACTTTCGGCCTCGCTTCAAGCAAGCCGATGGCGTAAGAGCGGCGATGGAAAACAATCGGTTTGAAACGCCCGTGACCGTCAAATCCCTCACGGCGGGAAGCACTCAGCTCTTGCGTTCGGCAAAGGAGGCTTCCGATTACCTTCTCAACAGCTGGCCCGGGAAGCGCAGCGCCAAGCATCGCGCGGCGCTGCAGGCCTGCCACGACGCACTCGCCGGCGACAAGCCGGCGATGAATGCCCGACGCGCTTTCATCGCCGCGGCGCGGGAGGTGGATGTTTTCATCAGCGACAAGGCGCCAGCCTGACATAGGCTGACACCGACAATTCGCATTGAGGCACGGCCCGCATTCGCGGGCCGCATGCCGCATGCCGTTACTCCTCGGTTTCGGCCTCCGTCTCGGTCTCGGGCTTCGAACGTTCGCGCGCGGCAACCTTGGCCGCCAGCTTTTCAGCCTTCTTGGCTGCTTTCTGGCGGTCGCGCTCCTTGCGTTCCTGATCGTAGTTTGGTGCTCGCGCCATATCGGCTCCTTTTGTCACTGCCTTGCGGCCCTGACCCTGCCTAGGAGCATTAGCCGTCAAACACAACAGCCGAAGCGACAATGCGTGGATGCTGGTGTCGAAGAGATGCGGGGGGTTGCCAGATGGGCGCCACAATGATGTAGGAAACGCGGGGCGCCAATGAATTGAGAGCTGCCTGTTTATTTTGATCAAGTGACCGATGGCCACAATTTCGCGGACCGCAGCAAGAGTTTTCTACTATGCGAGAAACGCCGCGCGCGATGTCGCTCCGCAGGCGCTGTTTCGCGCCAGGCTGGCGGGCCGTCTCGAAAGGGCCAGGCTTTCCGGTGAGGCAGTGCGCCGCAGGCTGAACTACTACAACAAGCTGCAGGATGGGTTCGCGCCAAGCGCCAATGCCGTGCGCATCGGCAAACTGCCGTTCACGCCGACCATGTACTATTACGACCTGAAGGAATTCGCCCGCTACTTCGATCCCGGTTTGTTCATCGACCTGGAATTCGGCGATGTCAGGAACGTGCCGAACGTGCCGACGATCGTCAAGGATCGGCCGATCCGTGATGACGACAAGAACGCGATCATCATGAAGCTCGACAAGTTTCGTCATTTCCAGATGCCGGCTGATGCCATCTCGTTCGCCGACAAGCTGCCGGCCGTGGTCTGGCGCGGCGATCTCAACAATCCGATCAGGACAAGATTCCTCAAGGCTGTGCGCGACCTGCCGTTCTGCGATGCCGGCTCGCACAAGCCGAATGCGCCAGCGGAATATGCCAAGCCCTTTCTCAGCATCAGCCAGCACCAGCGCTATCGCTACATCGTCTCGCTCGAGGGCAATGACGTGGCGACCAACCTCAAATGGATCATGAATTCCAACTCGCTCTGCATGATGCCGCCGCCGACCTATGAGACATGGTTTGCCGAGCGGCAGCTCGAGGCGAATGTCCACTATGTACCGCTCGAAGCAGACTTCTCCAATCTTGCCGAACACGTCGCATATTTCGAACGGAATCCGGCGAAGGCAGAGCGCATCGTCGCCGCCGCGAACGCCTATTGCCGCACATTCGACGACGAGCGGGCCGAACAGGCGATCTCCCTGCTGGTGCTCTACAAATATTTCGTGCTCTCGGGTCAGATCAAACCTGATGCCGAGGTGTGGCGCTACATAACGGGCTAGTTGCCGGTGCATCCCCCCGGCGCGCCTCGTCAAGGCCGGCGCCATCTGTTCGGGCACTGCCGGAAAGCGTGGCCCAACGATGCGCAATCATGCCGCCGGAACCATCCCGGCTGTTGTCTGTTTAGTGGCGCTTGTTTTAGATTACGAGAACGATGGCCACCATAAAACGAACGACGGCAAGGGTCTTCTACTATGCGCGAAACGTCATGCGCGATATCGCACCCCAGGCGATCTTCCGACGACGGCTGGCGGGCCGCCTGGAACAGGCCAGGCTCTCGGACGAGGCCGTGCGCCGACGGCTGAATCACTACAACAAGCTGCAGGACCCTTTTACGCCAGGCCCGGATGCGGTTCGCATCGACCAGATACCTTTTGAACCGAGCATGTACTATTACGACCTGAGGGAATTTGCCCGCTATTTCGATCCGTCATTGCTCATCGACCTGCAGTTCGGCGACGTCAAAGGCGTGCCAAAAGTGCCAACGCTCGTCAAGGATCGGCCGATCCGCGCCGACAACGGCAGCGCTGTCATTATGAAGTTCAACAAGTTCCGCCACTTCCACATGCCCGCCGACGCCGTCGCCTTCGCCGACAAACGCCCGGTCGTGGTCTGGCGCGGCGACCTCAACAATCCGATCAGGACACGGTTCCTGGATGTCGCGCGCGACTTGCCGTTCTGCGACGCCGGTTCGCACAAGCGCAGTGCGCCGGCTGAATACAGCAAGCCCTTCCTCAGCATCAGCCAGCACCTGCGCTATCGCTACATCGTCTCGTTGGAGGGCAATGACGTGGCGACCAACCTCAAATGGATCATGAATTCCAACTCGCTCTGTCTGATGCCGCCGCCGACCTACGAAACATGGTTTGGCGAGAGCCAGCTCGAGGCCGGTGTCCACTATGCGCCGCTCGAGCCGGACTTCTCCGATCTCCGTGAAAAGGTAGATTATTTCGAGCAGCATCCGGCCGCGGCGGAGCGCATCATCGCCGCAGCCAATGCCTATTGCCGCAAATTCTCCAATGAACAGGACGAGCAGGCGATCTCCCTGCTCGCCCTCTACAAATATTTCGTGCTCAGCGGCCAGATCGAACCCGATGCCGAGCTCTGGCGGTTCATCGGCAGCTAGCTCTCGCTCTTGGCCTGACACCGATCAGATATCGCTGCGGTCGAGAACCATGTCGGCGGGGCCGAAGCGATCCTTCGCCGTCAGTTGCTGGTGCCAGTAGGGGTAGAGCAGGGGCGGCCGGCTGACCGCGTCGAGGCGCTGGCGTTCTTCGGTGCCGAGCTCCAGGGCCGCGGCCGCGAGGTTGTCCTTCAGCTGGACGTCATTGCGGGCGCCGATCACCAGCGAGGAGACGGCAGGGCGGCCGAGCAGCCAGGCAAGGGCCACTTGCGCCGCCGATACTCCACGATCCCTGCCGATCTCGACCAGCACATCGACGATCCGCCAGAGCTGGTCCTCGTCGCGGATCGGCGGCTCGGACCAGCCGGCGAGCTGGCGGGCGGTCGGGCTGTCGCGGCGGTATTTGCCGGACAGCAGGCCGCCGGCGAGCGGGCTCCAGACCAGCACGCCCAGCCCCTGGTCGACCGAGATCGGCAGCAGCTCGTACTCGGCCTCGCGCGCTTCCAGCGTGTAATGGATCTGCTGGGTGACGAAGCGTTGCTGGTGACGGCTGTCGCTGATGGCAAGCGCCTTCATCAGCTGCCAGCCGGAATAGTTGGAGCAGCCGATGTAGCGCACCTTGCCCTGGCTGACCAAAGTGTCGAGCGCCGCAACGGTTTCCTCGAGCGGGGTGAGGCCGTCCCACTGGTGAACGAAATAGATGTCGATGACATCGGTCTTCAACCGCTTCAGGCTCTTCTCGCATTCGCGGATCAGATGATGGCGCGACAGGCCCTCGTCGTTCGGACCCTTGCCGATCCGCATCCGCGCCTTGGACGCGATCAGCACGTCGTTCTTGCGTTTGCCGCCGAGCGCTTCGCCTATGATTTCTTCGGACAGGCCGTTCGAATAGACATTCGCGGTGTCGATGAGGTTGATGCCGGCGTCGATGCACATGTCGATCATCCGCTTGGCTTCGGCGAGATCGCTGTTGCCGACCGCGGCGAAGGGCCCGGCGCCGCCGAACGTCATGGTGCCAAGCGTCAGCGTCGAAACCTTCAGGCCCGAACGGCCAAGGGTGCGGTATTGCATGTCAGATCCTCACGATTTTGTTGAAGAGGTGTGCCGCAAAGGGCGGGCCTGGAACGCGACCGGGGATTTGTAGGACAATTCGGTCGGCTTGTCGCCGTGCGATGACGTCGATGGATCATACATCGCGGAATTTGCAACGGCCGCAATCGCGCCCGGGCTGCAATAAAACCGTCACTGCCGGCCTATATTGAAGTCGGCTCAGGTGTTTCCATTCCAGGCCGCTGGCCAGCAATTGGGGCGCCCAGTGGTAACCGACAGGGCTTGCAAGCGGAGCAGTTGATATGACCGAGCTGAAACAGAATTCCCCTGCCAAGGACTGGCTCGAAGCCGAGCTCGCCGACACGCTCGACGAAGATTATGAGCTCGAATTGTCGGAGCCGGCGCTGTCGATGGAGATCGCCAAGATCTACAAGAACTCGCATCCGCCTTCGATCGATCGGATGCAGTATTTTCGCGACCTGATCAGCCTCCAGTCCGAATTGATCAAGCTGCAATCCTGGGTCGCCTATCACAAGAAGAAACTGGTGGTGATTTTCGAGGGCCGTGACTCCGCCGGCAAGGGCGGCGTCATCAAGCGCATCACCCAACGGCTCAATCCGCGCATCTGCCGCGTCGTGGCGCTTCCGGCGCCGACCGAACGCGAGAAGTCGCAATGGTATTTCCAGCGCTATGTCCCGCATTTGCCGGCAGGCGGCGAGATCGTGTTGCTCGACCGCTCCTGGTACAACCGTTCCGGCGTCGAACGGGTGATGGGCTTTGCCAACCCCGAGCAAGTCGAGGAGTTCTTCCATGACGTGCCGGAGTTCGAGCGCATGCTGGTGCGCTCGGGTATCACCGTGGTCAAATACTGGTTCTCGATCACCGACGAGGAACAGCAGATGCGCTTCCTGATGCGCATCCACGACCCGATGAAGCAATGGAAGCTGTCGCCGATGGACCTGCAGTCGCGGGTGCGCTGGGAACAGTACACCAAGGCCAAGGAGGAGACCTTCGCCCGCACCAACATCCCCGAGGCGCCGTGGTTCATCGTCGAGGGCAATGACAAGAAGCGCGCGCGCCTGAACTGCATCGATCATCTGCTGAAGCAGCTGCCGTACGAAGACGTGCCGCACGAGGAGATCACGCTGCCGGAACGCGTCTTCAACCCCGAATACGAACGCCAGGTCCTGCCGCGCGAGCTTTACGTGCCGGAGAAGTATTGAAATAGAGGTTCCATTCTACCCGTAACTATACGAGGAGAAGGTTCCGGCAGGCGGATGAGGGGCGGCGCCAACTTCTACAAGTTAAACCCGGTCAAATCGCTGCGTGGACCGAATGTATTCTGAGCTATTTTTGTAATCGGCGGTGTTATCGGGCAAGGAAATCTTCGTTCGGCGGCGCTGCCCCTCATTGTCCTGCCGGACATTTCTCCCGTATAGTGACGGGGAGAAAGGGGCAAGCGCTCCGCCTAGGCCCTTTTGATGTCCACGTGGGTGGCCAGCGCCGTTGCCGCCTGCTCGGTGCACTGATAACCGAGCTTGGGCATGTCGAGGCCGGCAAAAAGGTTCTCGCCCTTGCCCAGCAGCACCGGCGAGATCGCCAGGTGCATCTCGTCGATGAGTTTCTCCTGCAGATATTGCCGGATGGTGGAGACGCCGCCGCCGACCCGCACGTCCTTGCCGCCGGCCGCCGATTTCGCCTGCTCGAGCGCCGAATGGATGCCGTCGGTGACGAAATGGAAGGTCGTGCCGCCTTCCATGGCTATGGGCGCCCGCTCGTGGTGAGTCAGCACGAACACCGGCACATGGTAGGGTGGGTTGTCGCCCCACCAGCCCTTCCACTTGTCGTCAGGCCATTCACCCCGGATCGGGCCAAACATGTTGCGGCCGAGGATCCAGGCGCCGAGGTTCTCGAAGCTTCGCGCCGCGAAGTCCTCGTCGACGCCTGTCTCGCCGCCTTCCTCGCCAAACATTTTGCGGAAGGTGCGGGTGCTGAAAGCCCATTTGTGCAGGGCCGTTCCGCCGACACCGAGCGGGTTTTCCAGGCTCTGGTCGGGACCAGCGCCATAGCCGTCGAGCGACAGGGTGAATGCGTTGACGCGCAATTTGGACACTGGACGCTCCTCGATAGCTGATCTCATTTCGCAAGCAGTTTATTTTAACAAGCGGATTGCGGAATACAACCGGGATTTCCAAGGAACACGAAGGCTCCTGCCAGATATTGCCGCAAGACGATATCCGGATCGTCTACCGGGAGTTGGACCTGGGCGGCCGTGTCGACGGCCGCCCGATCATCGGAGATTTCCATGAAGCGGAGAAGAGAACTGGCAAAAATCGCTTGCCGGTGCCTGAAAGGGTAGGGGCTACCCTTTCAGCATTTCCGCCACTTCAGGCGCGAAATAGGTTAGGATGCCGTCGCAGCCGGCACGCTTGAAGGCGAGCAGAGATTCCAGCATCGCCTTCTCGCCGTCGATCCAGCCATTGGCGCCGGCCGCCTTGATCATCGAATATTCGCCCGACACCTGGTAGGCGAAGGTGGGCATCTGGAATTCGTCCTTCAGCCGGCGGATGATGTCGAGATAGGGCAGGCCGGGCTTGACCATCAGCATGTCGGCGCCCTCGGCGATGTCCTGTTCGGCCTCGCGCACCGCCTCGTCCGAATTGGCGTGGTCGATATAGTAGGTCTTCTTGTCGCCCTTGAGCAGGCCGGCGGTGCCGACCGCTTCGCGATAGGGGCCGTAGAAGGCCGAAGCGAATTTGGTGGCGTAGGACATGATCGCCACGTCCTGAAAACCGTTGGCGTCGAGCGCGTCGCGGATGGCGCCGATACGGCCGTCCATCATGTCGGACGGCGCGATGATGTCGGCGCCGGCGGCAGCCTGAATGACGGCCGCCGCCGCGACCTGTTCCACGGTCTCGTCATTGACGATGATGCCGTCGCGCAGGATGCCGTCATGGCCATGGCTGGTGAATGGGTCGAGCGCCGCGTCGGTGATGATGCCGATCTCGGGCACCGCGTCCTTTATCGCGCGGGTGGCGCGGTTGATGACATTGTCGGGGTCGAGGATGTGCGAACCGGTCTGGTCGCGCAGGCCGAGATCGACATTGGGGAAGGTGGCAAGAGCCGGAATGCCGAGCTTGGCCGCGCGTTCGGCCTCCTTGACCGCAAGGTCGACCGACAGGCGAAAGACGCCGGGCATGGCGGCGATCGGTTCGCGGACATTCCTGCCCTCGACGACGAAGATCGGCCAGATCAGGTCGTCGACCGAAAGCCTGTTCTCCTGCACGAGCCGGCGCGACCAGTCGGCCTTGCGCATGCGGCGCAAACGGCGGCTGCCGGTGACGTCGTCGACGCTGCGCGCGCCGGCAGGTTTTGCTGGGTTGAATTTGTTCATGGCCAAAACTCCGGATCGGCAGCTTTTACCACGAGCCCTTGGTGCTGACCAATGCGACACGTTTGTGCCAGTGTCGAAAGCTGCCACAGCGCTGTCCGCCACGCCCGTTGGGTCATGGCTGCCCATTGCCCGAAAGGATCTGTGCCCCGCCTCCGATTGCCACACGAAACGCCTCGTCGAAGCTGACACCGCGCACCTGCCAACGATAGGTCTTGCCGTGATCGGCCAGTCGCCAATAGGCGATCCAGCCTAGCTCCTCATCGCTCCATACGATGCTGCCGGCGAGCGCTCGGTCGCCTCCGGCTTGTTTGGCCAGCCGATCCAGTTTCGCCATGTCGGCCGCCCGCAGCGCTTCTTCGCCCAGGTCGCTCAGCTGTGCGGCCTTCGGAAAGACAACATGCATCAGCATCGGACCGGTGGCATTGACGAAAGATTCGCGCATTGTCTCGCCACGCCCTTCCTCGGCGGTCAGAACGAAATGCCGAGCGCCTTGTTCAGTCGTGAGAAAGACGGTGAGCGTCGGCCGTTCGCCAAGCCAGGATCTGCTGCCGAGCGACGCCAGCAGTTTGTCGATCACATCAGGTTTGTAGAAGCAGGTGAGATCATGCGGCCGGTCATGCGTGCCTTGCTCGTCATGGATCGGAATGCCCTCCAGCCGATCATGGTAGCGGAACGAGTCGACGAAGCTGCCGGCCTTGTCGCGCAGCGCGTCCATTTCGCGTCTGGCAAGCAGCCGCTGATCGCCCGAAACTCGGACGAGGACCTTGTCGAGGCAAGTCCTGAAGCCGAGCTGGCGGTTTTCTTCACCCTGGCCGGTGACGATGGTCTGCGATTGGTAAAGGTCGCCAAGGTCGGCTGCCGTGGCGGGAACATTGGTTGCCCACAAAGCAGACAGGCAAGTCAGAACAAGGACAAGGCGCAAAAACTGCGGCATGGCTCACTATCCGGCTCTTGGCCTGTCGTAATGGCTGCCAACGTCTAGCATCGGCTACCGCTTGCCGCCAAGACCGCGGCCGACAGGCCGCTGCCATTGACGCACCCATGCGCCGCCTTTAGCACTTCAGTCCCGCAGGCGCGGGGACAAGGATTCTCTGGCGATGGATTTTGGTGGAGGCGACGAAATTCGCTTCGAAAGACTGGGCAGGGCCGGCGTCGTCACGCTGACGCGGCCGCAGGCGCTCAATGCCGTCACCCATCGCATGGTCAAGGCGATGGACAAGGCGCTGCGGTCCTGGGAGCGCGATGACGGCGTTGACGTCGTCGTCGTCAAGGGCGAGGGCAGGGCGTTTTCGGCCGGAGGCGATATCCTGCACATCTACGAAGCCGGCCGGGCTGGAAAGCCACCCGTCGAGTTCTTCGCCGACGAGTATCGGCTCAACGCCTACATCGCCCGTTTCAAGAAGCCCTATGTGGCGCTCATCGATGGCATCGTCATGGGCGGCGGGGTCGGCATTTCCTTCCACGGTTCGCACCGGGTGATGACCGAGAATGCGCAGTTCGCCATGCCGGAGGTCGGCATCGGCTTTTTCCCCGATGTCGGCGCCAGTCATCTGCTGCCCGACCTTGGCGGTTCCTTCGGCATGTATCTGGCGCTGACCGGAAACCGCATCCGCCATGGCGATGCGCTGTGGTCGGGGCTGGCCACCCACACCATCAAGGCCGAAGACCAGGCAAGCGTCCTCGACCGGCTGGCGCTGACGGGCGATCCTGAATCGGTGCTGCGCGGTTTCTTTGTTCCGGCCAAGCGGGAGACCGACAGGCCGATCCTGGAGGCGATCGCCCGCCATTTCGCCCAACCGTCGCTGCCGGATCTCATCGACAGCCTGGATCGCGCGGGCAAGGACGAATTCGCGGCCGGTACGCTGGCGACGATCCGCATGCGCTCGCCGACCAGCCTTCGCGTCGCCTGGCGGCAGATCAGCGCCGGGCAGACATTGTCGATGGACGACTGCATGAGGATGGAGTTCCGCATCCTGAACCGCATGCTGGCCGGCCACGATTTCTACGAAGGCATCCGTGCCGCCATCATCGACAAGGGCTCGAAGCCGCAATGGCGGCCGGCAAAGATCGATGCGGTCAGCGAGGCGGATGTCGGGGCCTATTTTTCTCCGCTCGGCGATCGGGAGCTTGAGCTGTGAGCGAGGTGACATCGAGACGCGTGGTCCTGCAGCCTTCGACGGTCGAGGTGATCTTTGCCTGGTTCCAGCGCGTCATCGCGGGCTACTGCCTGATGTTCGGCGTCCTGTACTGGATCAAGCTGATCGGATTCTATCCGGGCTCGCTGTGGCGCTTCGACCTCATGCCGGTGCATTGGCAGGTGGCGGCGGTGATGCTCGCCGTGTTCTTTCCCTTTGCCGCGGCGGGATTGTGGATGCTGGCGTCCTGGGGGCCGGTGATCTGGTTCATATGCGCGATCACCGAGATCGTCATGTATGCCGGCTTTCCCGAGCTTTTCGGCCATCGTCCCCTGATCATCGTCTCGCATGCCTGCGTGGCGCTGCTCTACATCGTCTTTCGCGTCGTCATCTACCTGCAGAAACGACCGGCACGGCACTAAGCCCTTGTGGGCGTTGACTGCCTGGCGACCGCCTAAATCCGGTCGCGCGACCATTGCCTAAATCTTTAGGTTAATCATCCTTGCTCGGGTGACCGTTCGTTAAGCGTCTTGCGAAACCTCTTACCGGTAAGCTCTTGTTAGCCCTAGCGTTTAAGTCGAATTTTATGAGTATTCGATAGTGTCGCGATCAAGGTGAAAAACAAAAAATCACCAGGGCGACAAACGAGAGGCAAAGACAATGATCAATTCGCGTCCGGCGGCGAAGACCGCCAACGTTTCCGACGATCGCCGCGAGGCTATCCGTTCCCTGTACATGGAATCGCTGCAGCTGGTCGAGCGTCTGCACCGCCGTCTGCTCGATGTCATCAAGGACGAATTCGACCGCAACGGTCGCTCCGACATCAACGCCATCCAGGCGCTGCTGCTCTTCAATATCGGCAATTCCGAGCTGACCGCCGGCGAACTGCGCTCGCGTGGCTACTATCTCGGCTCGAACGTCTCCTACAATCTGAAGAAGCTGGTCGATCTCGGCTTCATCAACCACCAGCGCTCGCGCATCGACCGCCGTTCGGTCCGCGTCTCGCTCACGCCGAAGGGCAATGAAGTGGCTGATGTGGTCGCCGGCCTCTATGAACGCCATGTCGGCTCGATCGAACAGGTCGGCGGCATCAACACCGACGAGTTCAAGCAGATGAACCGCGCCCTGCAGCGGCTCGACCGCTTCTGGAACGACACCATCGCCTACCGGATGTAAGACCATCCAGGAAACGGAGCCGCGCCGCAGAAGCGTGGCCATGACAGCGACCTCCAGTCAGGGCCGGTGCCGAAAAGCACCGGTCTTTTCTTTCTTGCATCCGGCCAAAGCAAATTACGGGCCAAGGCCACGTTGCCGCCATATTCCAATGGAACCGAGAGTGGCAGTGATGCTGTGGTGAAGACCATGCGTCCACCCGCAAACCGCATCGCTGCTCTTGGCTTTGTCGCCAATGTGATACGGACCATGGTTGGCTAATTGTTAAGATTGCCGATTTTAGAGTGCGGGCGAGATCGCGCGATGATCGACGCAGCAAGTGATCGAACGCTACAAGAATGTCTGGAACGTCCATGAGAACCAGCCGCCGCTTTTTCCTTTCCGGAGCCTCCGCGCTCGCCGCCGCCGTAGTGGCCGGTCGTGCGAATGCGCAGGATGTGATCGGGGATATCCTGAAATCCTCGGCGCGCGGCAACTGGGATGATCAGTTCGATGCCCGCGCCAGCGAAGGCGGCAAGGTGGCCTCGACGCTGCCGATCTTCAGCCCGCAGACCGTCGCCTTCACCGAGCAGGCGGTCGCGCAGTATCAGAACATTGTCGGGCAGGGTGGCTGGACAGACGTTCCCGCGACCAAGAAGCTTGAGCTCGGCGTCGACGATCCGGATGTGGTGCCGCTGCGCAAGCGCCTGATGATTGCGGGCGACCTGTCGCAGAGCGCCGGCATTTCGACGGCTTTCGATTCCTATGTCGACTCTGCGGTCAAGCGCTTCCAGTTGCGCCATGGCCTGCCGGCTGACGGCTCGATGGGCAAGTACACCTACGCCGCGATGAACGTCTCGGCGCAGATCAGGCTCGGCCAGCTGCAGACCAACCTGCAGCGGCTGAAGGAGAAGGCCGGCACGTTGGGCAGCCGCTATGTGCTGGTCGACATTCCGGCGGCGCAGGTCGAAGCGGTCGAGAACGACCGCGTCGTGCTTCGCCACACCGCGATTGTCGGCAAGATCGATCGCCAGACGCCGATCGTCAATTCCAAGATCAACGAGATCATCGTCAACCCGTACTGGAACGCACCGGTCTCGATCGTGCGCAAGGACATCATTCCGCTGATGCGGAAGGATCCCGACTATCTCAAGAACAGCCATATCCGCCTGTTCGCGCCCGATGGCAGCGAAGTCGATCCGATGAACGTGGACTGGTCGACCGACGATGCCGCCAAGTACCGTTTCCGTCAGGATCCCGGCTCAGAAAACGCCATGGCGTCGGTCAAGATCAATTTCCCGAGCCCCGACGGCGTCTACATGCACGACACGCCGCAGCAGAGCCTGTTCGGCAAGATGATGCGCTTCGATTCGTCGGGCTGCGTGCGCGTCCAGAACGTGCGCGACCTCGTCACCTGGATCCTGCGCGACACGCCCGGCTGGGATCGCCAGCATTTCGAGGCGGCTATCAAGACCGGCCAGAACACGCCGATCCAGGTCACCAACCCGGTGCCGGTGCATTTCCTCTATCTCTCGGCCTGGTCGACAGGACCCGGCGTCGTCCAGTTCCGCGACGACGTCTACGCGCTCGACGGCGCCAGCGAGCTGCAGATCACGTCTTCGCTGTAACAAGCTGATATTTTTGCAAAAAAAGCCGCCCTCAGGGCGGCTTTTTCGTTGCGGACGCCGTCAGATCCAGTCCTTTGACCGGCTGGACGAAGCTCCGGCGATTGGCGATGGTCGGCAAACAGCCGGATTCGTGCCATGGACGTCGCCATTTTCATTCTCGTCGTGCTCGTCTTCGTGGCTCTGTCCGGCGCGCTCGTCCGGCTGGTTCGGGTGCCGCTGCCGGTGCTGCAGATCGCCATCGGCGCGGCCCTGGCCTGGCCCGCCAAGGGCCTGCATGTCGAGATCGATCCGGAACTTTTCCTGCTGGTGTTCATCCCGCCGCTTCTGTTCGGCGACGCCTTCGCGGCGCCCAAACGCGAACTCGTCGCCTTGCGCGGACCCATACTCGATCTCGCCATCGGGCTCGTCTTCTTCACCATCGTCGGCTTCGGCTATGCCTTGCACTGGCTGGTGCCGAGCATTCCGCTCGTCGTCGCTTTCGCGCTGGCCGCCGTGCTGTCGCCGACCGACGCCGTGGCGGTGTCCTCGATCGTCGACAGGAATGTGGTCCCGTCCCGGCTGATGCACATATTGGAGGGCGAGTCGCTGCTCAACGACGCGTCGGGACTGGTCATGTTCCGCTTTGCAGTGGCGGCGGCATTGACCGGCAGCTTCTCCTTCGCGGGAGCCTCGCTCAGCTTTCTCTACGCCGTCGCCGCCGGCATCCTGGCCGGTGTCGCGGCCCTGTTCATCGCCGCCAGGGCGCTGCAACTGCTCAACCGCATCGGTGGCGTGCCGGCCGAGGCGCAGGTTCTCGTCATGATCCTGCTGCCTTTCGTCGCCTATCTCGGCGCCGAGCATGTCGGAGCCTCGGGTGTCCTGGCGGCGGTGACCGCGGGCCTGCTGACCGGGGTCACCGGCATGTTCCGTTTCCTCGGCGTATCGGCGCGCATGCAGACCCTGTCTCTTTGGGCGACGCTCACTTTCGTCTTCAATGGCGCTCTCTTCATTCTGCTCGGCCTGCAGCTTCCCGACATCATCCGCAAGGTCCCGCCGGAATTGTCCAGCCGGCATTGGCTGATCGAGCCGGTGGCGACGGTGCTGATCCTGACGCTCTGCCTGATCGGGCTGCGCTTCCTGTGGATCTGGGTCGGCGACATCGCCCAGGCGATCGCGGCGCGTCTCGGCCAGCGCAAGGCCGAGCCGTTCGGGTTTCGCGTCCGGCTCGCCGGCTCCGTAGCCGGCGTGCGCGGCGCCATCACATTGGCAGGCATCCTGTCATTGCCGCTGGCTTTGCAGGATGGCTCGCCATTTCCGGCACGCGATGTCGTGATCTTCCTCGCCGCCGGCGTCATCATCTGCTCGCTCGTGATTGCCAGCTTTGCCTTGCCCAGGATCGCGCGGGGACTGGTCGAGCCGGGCGAGGATCCGGCCGCGGCGGAGGAGCGCCGGGCGCGCGTCGGCGCCGCCAATGCGGCGATCGCCAGGATCGAGAGCATCGCCAACGAGGCAGGCGAGGGCGAGGCGGTCGAGGCGCGGCTGGCCGTCGCCGACAGCATCGTGGCAGGTTACCGCAGGCGCATCGCGGCTTCCGACGAAGCCGACGAGGCCCGCGCCGAGGCTCGCGAAGCCGGCAGGCTGGAACTGGAACTCAGGGCGGCGGGCATCGAAGCCGAGCGCGCCGCGCTACGCGATATGTTCCGCAGCCAAGAGATCAATGATCACACGATGCGCGCCCTGTTTTCCGAAATCACCTTGACCGAGGCCTTGCTGAAGCAGCGGCGGGACAGGAAATAGCGGTCTGCCGGTCCTTTGCCGCAAACCGGCCAGCAAATTTCGCGCCGCAAACGTGGCGAGCCCAAAACAACTGTGTTAATGGCCGGCGAACGCAATGCATGTCGCCCAGAACCGTCCAGTGGTTTGGGACGACGGCATCCAAGAATTTACCCTTCCAACCCCGGGGAACTCAGGCCATGGCAACAGCAGCGGCGGCGTCCAACAAATTCGAATCCTTCTTCGAAACCACTTTGGAAGATGCCGATCCGGAGATCTTCGGCGCCATCCGCAACGAACTCGGTCGCCAGCGCCACGAGATCGAGCTGATCGCTTCGGAGAACATCGTCTCTCGCGCCGTGCTCGAAGCGCAGGGGTCGATCATGACCAACAAATATGCCGAGGGCTATCCGGGCAAGCGCTACTATGGCGGCTGTCAGTTCGTCGACGTGGCCGAGGAGCTGGCCATCGAGCGCGCGAAAAAGCTGTTCGGCTGCAACTTCGCCAACGTCCAACCGAATTCCGGCAGTCAGATGAACCAGGCGGTGTTCCTGGCGCTGCTGCAGCCCGGCGACACCTTCATGGGCCTCGACCTCAATTCCGGCGGGCATCTCACCCACGGCTCGCCGGTCAACATGAGCGGCAAGTGGTTCAAGGTCGTCTCCTATGGCGTGCGCAAGGAAGACCATCTGCTCGACATGGACGCCATCGAAAAGACCGCGCACGAGACCAAGCCGAAGCTGATCCTGGCCGGCGGCACAGCCTATTCGCGCATCTGGGACTGGAAGCGCTTTCGCGAGATCGCGGACGCGGTCGGCGCCTATCTGATGGTCGATATGGCGCACATCGCGGGCCTCGTCGCCGGCGGCGTGCATCCCTCGCCCCTGCCGCACGCCCATGTGGTGACGACCACCACGCACAAATCGCTGCGCGGCCCGCGCGGCGGCATGATCCTGTGCAATGACGAGGATATCGCCAAGAAAATGAACTCGGCGGTGTTCCCCGGCCTGCAGGGCGGCCCGCTGATGCATGTCATCGCCGCCAAGGCGGTGGCCTTCGGCGAAGCGTTGAAGCCGAGCTTCAAGGTCTATGCCGAAAGCGTCGCCGCCAATGCCAAGGCGCTGGCCTCCAGCCTCAAGGAAACTGGTCTCGACATCGTCTCCGGCGGCACCGACAACCACCTGATGCTGGTCGACCTCAGGCCCAAGAACGCCACCGGCAAGCGCGCCGAGGCGGCCCTTGGTCGCGCCAACATCACCTGCAACAAGAACGGCATCCCCTTCGATCCGGAAAAGCCCTTCGTCACTTCGGGCGTACGGCTGGGCACGCCGGCCGGCACCACGCGCGGCTTCGGCCAGGCCGAATTCCGTGAGATCGGCAAGCTGATCGCCGAGGTGCTGGATGGGCTCAAGGTCGCCAATTCCGACGAAGGCAATGCCGCGGTCGAGGCTGCGGTCAAGGCCAAGGTCGTTGCATTGACCGATCGGTTCCCGCTCTATCCCTATCTCGGTTGACCGGGCGCGAAGCGTCATCTTTTATCCACCGGCGGTGCGTCACCCCTGATCGGGTGACGCATGGAACTGGAGAATTGATGATGCGCATTTTTTGTCTTGCCTCATTCGGCGCCTTCGGCTGGCTGGCTGCTTGCGGGCCTGTTTTGGCGCAGACGCAGCCCGCCCCGGAAATGCCAGCCACCAGCACTTTCGGCCGCTGGACCACCATGGTCGATACGCTCGACACCGGCCAGGACGCGCACAAGACCTGCGCCGCCTCCACGGCGTTCTTCGACGCGGGTGGCAATTCGGGCACGCTGACATTGTCGATCTCGACAGGCGATGCGCTGCCGCCCGATGCTTATCCGGCCGTCATGATCACCATCGACAACCGGACCCTGCCGACCGACAAGAAGATCGCGGCCATTTTCGGCGATCCCGGCGTCAAGGTTTCCGCGACGGTTTACTCCAACGATGCCGTCAATGGCCGTCCCAGCTGGACGGTCGACAACCAGGCCAAGACAAGTCTCGCGCTGCTGCGGGCCATGCGAAAAGTCACGTCGCTCGACGTCACCTTCGGCAAGCAGGCCGTTGCCAGCATTCCGATGGACGGTTTCACGAAGGCCTATCGCAATCTCGGCACATCTTGCGGCTTCCCAACCAAGGACGTTGCGCCTTAACGGCTTGGCGGGCAGGGGACGATGGACATTCTCTGGAAAGGGGCATTGCCGTCTGGCTGCTTGCCGCGCTGGCAATCTTCCTCGCGCCTCGCTATCTCTGAGGCGCGGCAGGCCGTCGAAGAAACGGAACTGCTTCAATCCGCACCGGAAAGGCTCTAATCCTTTCACCTCACCAGATTCGCGAACCCAAGGCTCTCCATGCGCTGTCCCTATTGCCAGTCCGAAGATACGCAGGTGAAGGATTCGCGCCCCGCCGAGGACGGCGCGGCGATCCGCCGGCGGCGTGTCTGCCCCGATTGCGGCGGCCGTTTCACCACGTTCGAGCGCGTGCAGTTGCGCGACCTCGTCGTGGTCAAGAAATCAGGGCGAAAAGTACCCTTCGACCGCGACAAGCTGTTGCGCTCGGTCGAGATCGCGGTGCGCAAGCGCAATGTCGACCCCGAACGCATCGACCGCGCGGTGACCGGCATCGTGCGCCAGCTCGAAAGCTCCGGCGAAACGGAAGTGGCTTCCGGCGAGGTCGGCCGGCTGGTCATGGATGCATTGAAGTCGCTCGACGATGTCGCCTATGTGCGCTTCGCCTCGGTCTATCGCAATTTCCGTGAGGCCAAGGATTTCCACGAGTTGCTCGGCGAGCTGAAGGGGGACGAGGAAAAGAGCGAAGAGGACGCCGGCTGAGGATGGCAGGACGGCAACGCAGCGAGGCCGAACAAGCGGCCCTTGACCACCGTTTCATGGCCGCGGCCTTGCGGCTGTCGCGCAAGAACGCAGGTCGCACCTCGACCAATCCGTCCGTCGGCACGATCATCGTGCGTGACGACGGTTCAGGCCCGATGATCGTCGGCACCGGCGTCACCGCGATTGGCGGCCGGCCGCACGCCGAGACCGAGGCGCTGGCCGAGGCCGGCGAACTCGCGCGGGGCGCCACCGCCTATGTCACGCTCGAGCCTTGCGCCCATCACGGCCGCACGCCGCCTTGCGCCAACGCGCTGGTCAACGCCGGCATCGCGCGTGTCGTGGGCGCTGCCAGCGATCCCGATCCGCGGGTCTCCGGCAAGGGCTATGCCATCCTGCGCGAGGCCGGTGTCGAAGTGGTGGAAAAGGTGCTGGCCACCGAAGCTGCCGAACAGATGGCGGGTTATTTGATTCGTTCTCTGAGAAAGCGCCCGGAAATTATTCTGAAGCTTGCGCTTTCCAGCGACGGCAAGATCGGCAGGGAAGGCGCCGGCCAGGTCGCGATAACAGGCGACATGGCGCGCCGCGAAGTCTACCTGATGCGCGCCGAGGCGGACGCCATCCTGGTCGGCATCGGCACGGCGCTGGAAGATGATCCGGCGCTGACGGTGCGTTTGCCCGGGCTGGAGAACCGTTCACCGGCACGCATCGTGCTCGACCGCCAGATCAGGCTGCCGGAGGGCTCGAAGCTTGTGTCGGGCGTCGATCGCGTACCGCTTTACGTCGCGGCTTGCCTGGAGGCCGATCCGCAGCGCCGGGCGGCACTCGAGCGCGCCGGCGTACGCTTCATCGGCACGGAGACGCACGAGGGCGGCGTCGCATTGCCGGAGCTGCTTGAGGATCTGGCGGCGCTCGGCATGGCAAGCGTGCTGGTCGAGGGCGGTGCCAAGGTGGCGAGCGCTTTCCTGGCCGACGGGCTGGTCGACCGCATCGTGCTGTTCCAGGGACCCGAAGCGATCGGCGAAGACGGCATTGCATCGCCTGTCGACGCTGACCATATCCCGGCAGGTTTTCGCAAGCTGCGCGAGATGCGGTTCGGCGAAGACGGTTACGCCGAATGGACCAGGGATTTTCAGGGATAGCGATCGATGTTTACCGGGATTGTCACCGATATCGGCACCGTGGCCGCCATCAAGCCGCTGCGGGAAGGGGTGGGACTGCGCATCGACACCGCCTATGATCCCGAGACCATCGCCATCGGCGCCTCGATTTCCTGCGGTGGCGTCTGCCTGACGGTCACGGCATTGCCCCACAGCGGCTCGAATGCGCGCTGGTTCGAGGTCGAGGCCTGGGAGGAGGCGCTCAGGCTGACGACGGCGGCGGGCTGGAAAACGGGCACTAGGATCAATCTGGAGCGGGCGCTGAAGATCGGCGACGAACTCGGCGGCCACATCGTTTCGGGCCATGTCGATGGCACCGCCGAGCTCGTCGAGCGCAGGGATGAGGGCGATGCGGTGCGCTTCACGCTGGAAGCGCCGCGCCATCTGGCGAAATTCATCGCGCCGAAAGGCTCCGTCGCGCTCGACGGCACCTCGCTCACCGTCAACAGGGTCGAGGGCACCCGCTTCGACGTGCTGTTGATCCACCACTCGCTGACCGTGACCACCTGGGGCGAGCGCAACGCCGGCGACCGCGTCAATCTCGAGATCGACACCATGGCCCGCTACGCGGCGCGGCTGGCGGAGGCCGCGAAAGAGGGGCTGTAGGCACAGCCCCAATCTCACCTCGACTTAATCAACTTTAATCGCTATGATTAAACTTGATTGCGAGGCTTGAATGGACACAAAAGTTATCACCGCTCATGTTCCGCTACCGCTTGCGGAGAAAGTGGACCAACTGGCTGCTCGACTTGAGCGTCCGCGCGGGTGGATCATCAAACAAGCCCTTTCCGCTTGGGTCGATTTGGAGGAGGAACGTCGACGGCTCACGCTTGAAGCGCTGGCCGATGTCGACGCTGGTCGGGTTATAGACCACCAGGCCGTTCAGGCATGGGCCGAGAGTCTTGGTACTGAAAAGCCACTGCCGGTACCACGTTGATGGAGCTGAAGTGGACCAGTAAGGCTTTGTCCGATCTGGTCAGGCTTCATGACTTTCTTGCACCAGTGAACAATCAGGCGGCAGCCCGTGCGGTGCAGTCGCTGGTTGCCGCCCCAGCACGGCTAATCGAGTATCCGCGTATCGGGGAGAAGCTGGAAGAGTTCGAGCTGCGCGAAGTCCGCCGCATTTTGGTCGGCAACTACGAGATTCGCTATGAGATAGCGAACGCCACGATTCTGTTGCTGCGCCTGTGGCACACGCGAGAGGATCGATAGGACGACTAGCCCACGGGCAATCTTCCGCTTGCGATCAATCCGGCTTCGGCCTAAGTCACCGGCGACCCCGGAGACATCTATGGCTGGCACATCCCAACACGGCAAGGCGTTCATCCGTCCCAAGACGAAGGCGCACTTGCTTATCATCGAGGCGCGCTTTCACGACGACCTTGCCGACGCGCTGCTCGATGGCGCGACAAGCGCGCTCGATGAAGCGGGCGCGACTTACGACGTCGTCACTGTTCCCGGTTCGCTCGAAATTCCCGCGGTGATCACCTTCGCGCTCGACGGCATGGCCGAAGGCGGGATGGGCTATGACGGTTTTGTCGCGCTCGGCACCGTTATCCGTGGCGATACCTATCATTTCGACATCGTCGCCAATGAATCCAGCCGTGCGCTCATGGACCTGTCCTTGCAGGACTCGGTCTGCATCGGCAACGGCATCCTGACCACCGAGAACGATGCACAGGCGTGGACGCGGGCCAAGCGCTCGGAAGGCGACAAGGGCGGCTTTGCCGCGCGTGCGGCGCTGACCATGATCGCGCTGAAGGAACAGTTGGGAGCGCGATCGTGAGCGAACCCGCTTCGCCAGGACAGCCCGCGGTGCGCCACGCCAACAAGCGCGGTGCTGCCCGTCTGGCTGCCGTGCAGGCGCTCTACCAGATGGATGTCGCCGGCAGCGGTGTGTTCGAGATCACCGCCGAGTACGAGGCGTTCCGTCTCGGCAAGGAAGTCGACGGTGCGCTTTATCGCGAGGCGGACGCGCAGTGGTTTCGTGCCATCCTGACGGGCGTCGTCGAGAACCAGAAGACCATTGATCCGATCATCCGCCAGGCGCTGACCGACGACTGGCCGCTGTCGCGCCTCGATTCCACGCTGCGTGCCATTCTGCGCGCGGGCGTCTATGAACTGATGAAGCGCGAGGACGTGCCCGTGGCGGTCATCGTTACCGAGTATGTCGATATCGCCAAGGCCTTCTACGAGGAAGACGAGCCGAAGCTGGTCAACGCCGTGCTCGACCGTGTGTCACGCCGTGTGCGTGGCGAGGGCCGCGGCAAGGACGCTTCGTGACCGCCATCGCCGTCGAGGCGGGCAAGGAGGCGCGGCGGACCGCGCTGATCCTCGCCGCCTCGCAGGCGATCATTGGCTCGGCGGCTCCCATAGCCATCTCCATGGGCGCGCTGGCTGGGCAGTATCTGCTCGGCGCCGACAAATCCCTGGCGACGGCGCCCATCACTGGCTTCAATCTCGGCGTGGCGCTCGGCGCCTTGCCGGCTGCGGCCATCATCCGATGGCTCGGCCAGCGGGGCGGCTTCATGACCGGAACCGTCGTCACCGCGCTCGGCGGGCTGGTCGCCACCCTGGCGTTGTTCCACGGCAGCTTCTGGCTGTTCGCGTTCGCATTGCTCGTCATCGGCGTCGGCGGCGCCTTCGTCCAGCAGTTCCGTTTTGCCGCTGCCGACAACGCACCGCCGGCGTTCAAGGCGCGCGCCATCTCCTTCGTGCTCGCCGGCGGCATCATCACCGCCATTCTCGGGCCTCAGATCGTCATCTTCACCCGCGAATTGTTCGCGCCAGTCATGTTTGCCGGTTCTTTCGCCTCGATCCTGCCGCTGGCGGCGGCCGGGGCCATCATCCTGTCGTTCCTGCGCTTGCCGGCGAAGGCCGCGAGCAAGGTGGTGGACGTTGCCGACGGCGATGCCAGACCCCTTTCCGAAATCGTGACGAAGCCGCGTTTTGTCGCGGCGCTCTTCTGCGCCGTCGGCAGCTATGCGTTGATGAGTTTCGTCATGACCGGCGCGCCGCTCGCCATGGTCGGCTGCGGCCTGTCCGAGGACGATGCGACGCTGGGCATCTCCTGGCATGTCATGGCGATGTTCGGGCCAAGCTTCTTCACCGGCTCGCTGATCCATCGCTTCGGCGCCGAGCGCATTGTCGCCATCGGCCTGCTGTTGCTGACCGGCTGTGCCGTCGTTGCCTTGTCGGGCCTGGCGCTGTGGCAATTCTGGACAGCGCTGATCCTGCTCGGCCTCGGCTGGAATTTCGCCTTCATCGGCGCCACCGCCATGGTGGCGGCCAGCTACCACCCTTCCGAAAAGGGCAAGGTGCAGGGCTTCCACGACTTCGTCTTGTTCGGCTCCGTCGCCTGCGCGTCGCTGATGTCGGGCATGGTCTACAACGCCTGGGGCTGGACGATGCTGAACTGGATGATCTTTCCGGTCGCCGCCCTCTGCTTCGTGGCACTCGGCGCGCTGAAGATAACGAGCTTGCGACCGGCTTGACGCCGATTTGAAAATTATGCGTCCGGCGGCAGGACCTGAAGCACCCGCGCTATGAACATATGGAACTCGGCCATATAGTTGCGCAGGAAGTCCTCGGTGGATTCAACTGTCACCTCGCCCTCATCCGTGATCAGCCCCGGTGTAAACTGGATATAGGCTTCGGGCGCATTCATCTGCGGCGAGTTGCAGAAACCCAGAACGCTGCGCAGGCTTTGTTGGGCGACGGCGGTCGCGATGGCCCCCGGCGATGTTCCGATGACGGCGGACGGTTTGCGCGCGAATGAATTCTTGCCGTAGGGGCGACTGGCCCAGTCGATTGCGTTCTTCAGTCCGCCGGGGATCGAGCGGTTATATTCCGGGGTGACGAACAGCACGGCCTGAACGGAGGCGATCGCCTTTTTGAAAGCTTGGGCGGCTGGTGGGAAATTGGCGTCATAGTCGTAGCTGTAGAGCGGCAGATCCTTGAAGCCGATTTCCGTCATTTCGAGTTCTGGAGGGGCAAGTTGAACGAGCGCCTTCGCGAGCTTGCGGTTGATGGATTCCCGGGCAAGGCTGCCGATGAGATAACCGACCTTGTGTATGGCCATGACACGCTCTCCGTGTTTGCCGCCCGCACCCTCGGGGCATTATCCGCCGGAAGGCGGCCGATCGCCAGCCCGCTGTTGCCGCCGCGCCGAAATCGGCGCGTCTGGAACAAAAATATTGCGCTGATCGCCTTTCTTATGAAACCGTATGCCCCGACTGGCCGTTGAAGCCATGCTCATATGCGCCCACCGCATTCCGGTTCACAGCAAGGGATTTCACAATGTTTTCAATCAAGCATCTGGTCGGCGCCGCTGTCGCGCTGAGCCTGTCAGCCGTTTCCGCGAGTGCTCAGGTCGTCGTTTCCTCGAAGATCGACACCGAGGGTGGCGTGCTCGGCAACATCATCCAGCTCGTCCTCAACGCCAACAACATCAAGACCACGGACCGCATCCAACTCGGCGGCACGCCGGTAGTGCGCAAGGCGATCATCGCCGGCGAGATCGACATCTATCCCGAATACACCGGTAATGCGGGCTTCTTCTTCGAGAAGGCCGATGACCCCGTTTGGAAGGATGCGGCCAAGGCCTATGAGACGGCCAAGAAGCTCGACTACGACGCCAACAAGATCGTCTGGCTGTCGCCGGCGCCGGCCAACAACACCTGGGCGATCGCCCTGCGCAAGGAAGTCGCCGAAACCAACAAGCTCGCCACGCTGTCCGATTTCGGCAAATATGTCGCCGGCGGCGGCAAGATTGTGCTGGCGGCCTCGGCCGAGTTCGTCAATTCGGCCGCAGCCCTGCCGGCCTTCCAGACCACTTATGGCTTCACGCTGAAGCCGGACCAGCTGATCACCCTTTCGGGTGGCGATACGGCAGCGACCATCGCCGCGGCCGCCAACCAGACCAGCGGCGCCAACGCCGCCATGGTCTACGGCACCGATGGCGGCATCGCGCCATCGGGCCTCGTCGTGTTGACCGACGACAAGGGCGTGCAGCCGGTCTACCAGCCGGCGCCGATCATCCGCGAATCCGTGCTGAAGGAGCACCCGGAGATCGAGACGCTGCTGAAGCCGGTCTTCGCCAAGCTCGACCTCGTCACGCTGCAGGAACTGAACGGACGCGTGCAGGTCGGCGGCGAGCCGGTCAAGAGCGTCGCCGAGGACTTCTTGAAGAAGAACGGGTTTTTGAAATAGTCAGCCTGAACTCGTGACACCGGTGCGAGGCGCCCCCCTCTGGCCTGCCGGCCATCTCCCCCTCAAGGGGGGAGATTGGCAGTTT
Organism: Mesorhizobium sp. ES1-3; assembly: GCF_020164795.1. Taxonomy (NCBI): domain Bacteria; kingdom Pseudomonadati; phylum Pseudomonadota; class Alphaproteobacteria; order Hyphomicrobiales; family Phyllobacteriaceae; genus Mesorhizobium; species Mesorhizobium sp. ES1-3. The sequence continues at coordinate 46,485 of NZ_JAIUGW010000028.1, read as the reverse complement.
GTGCGCCTCGCTTCTTTTTACAGCGCCGAAGATTGGCGAAGGCCGTCACGACATCCGATCTCCCCCCTTGAGGGGGAGATGTCCGGCAGGACAGAGGGGGGCGCCTCGCGCAAACGCGCCTTATGACCCTGCGTTTCGACAAGCTCGGCGTAGTCATCGCCGTGATTGCTGCCTATGCGGCTTTCGCGGCGCCGTTCGCCACGTTGCGGGCCAACCGCATCGTCCCCGGCCAGGCGCGTTCGATCCTCGAAGCGCTGCCGGCAATGATAGGACCGTTCCTGCTTGCCATCATTGTCGTTGCAGTGCTCGTCGCGCTGTTCAAGACGCCGCTCATCTTGCGCCTTGCAGCCAGCGCGATCGCGCTTGTCGCGCTTGCGCTGCTCATCGGTGTCGCCGGCACGTTCCTCACTCCGGCCGGCAATAGCTTTGCCCGGGTCTCGCCAGCCTCCGGCTTCTGGATTCTCATCTTCGCCTTCACGCTTTTGCTCGCCGACGTATTGACCCGGCTCAACCTGTCGCCTTGGGCGCGCGTCGGCGTGCTTGTCGTTGCGGCGCTGGCCATCGGCTTGCTGCTGATTTCGGGACGCTGGGACAGCCTCTCGATCCTCAAGGAGTATTTCAACCGCGCCGACAGTTTTTGGGCCGAAGGCTCCAAACACGTGACCCTGGCGCTCGGCTCGCTGCTTGCCGCCGTGATCGTCGGCTTGCCGCTCGGCATCCTGTGCCACCGCGTCGAGAGCCTGCGGGCCGGCGTCCTCAACGTCTTGAACATCATCCAGACCATTCCTTCGATCGCGTTGTTCGGCCTGCTGATCGCGCCGCTCGGCTGGGTCGCAACCCACGTGCCGGGAGCCGCCGCGCTCGGCATCAGGGGCATCGGCACGGCGCCCGCCTTCGTCGCGCTGTTTCTCTATTCGCTGCTGCCGGTGGTGGCCAACACCGTGGTCGGCCTTGCCGGCGTGCCGCGTGCCGCCAACGATGCGGCGCGAGGCATGGGCATGACCGACCGCGAGCGCCTGTTCGGTGTCGAGTTTCCGCTGGCCTTTCCGGTGATCCTCACCGGCATCCGCATCGTCCTGGTGCAGAACATCGGCCTTGCGACCATCGCCGCGCTGATCGGCGGTGGCGGTTTTGGCGTGTTCGTGTTCCAGGGCGTCGGCCAGACGGCGATGGACCTGGTGCTGCTCGGCGCCGTGCCGACCGTGGCGCTGGCTTTCGCCGCCGCCATCATTCTCGACGCGGTGATCGAAATGACCGCCACCAAGCGCAGGGTTGAAACGGCATGATCGAGATCGAAGGCATCACCAAGCGCTATGACGCGACGACGGTCGTCGACAACGTTTCGATGATCATCGAGCCACGGACCATCTCCGTTATTGTCGGCACCTCGGGCTCCGGCAAGACGACGCTGCTGCGCATGATCAACCGGCTGGTCGAACCGACATCAGGCACCATCAAGCTCGACGGCGCCGACAATCGATCAGTGCCCGGTTACGAACTGCGCCGCAGCATCGGCTACGCCATCCAGGGCCACGGCCTGTTTCCGCATCGCACCGTGGCGCAGAACATCGCCACCGTGCCGGTGCTGCTTGGCTGGGACAAGGCTCGCATCAAGGCCCGCGTCGATGAACTGATGACGCTCTACCAGCTCGATCCCCTGGAATTCGGGCCGCGCTACCCGCACGAACTCTCCGGCGGCCAGCAGCAGCGCGTCGGCGTGGCCCGTGCGCTTGCCGCCGAACCCAACGTGCTTTTGATGGATGAGCCGTTCGGCGCGCTCGACCCGATCATCCGCACCAAGGCGCAGGAGGATTTGCTGGCGATCCAGAAGCGCTTCGGCACCACCATCATCCTCGTCACCCATGACATGGAGGAGGCCGTGCACATGGGCGACAGGATCGCGGTGATGGATGCCGGCAAACTCGTGCAATATGCGAGGCCGGCGGAGGTCCTGGCGAAGCCGGCCAACGCCTTTGTCGAGACGTTGGTCGGCGCCAGCGAAAGGCCATTCAGGCTGTTGTCGCTCGGTCGGGTGCGTGACGCGGTGGAGCAGGGCGGAGCCGAAGGCGAAGCGATCCCCGGCGACGCCAGCCAGCGTGACGCGCTTGCGGAACTTCTCTGGTCCGGCAGGCCGGCGCTGCCGGTGAAGGGCGCCGACGGCAAGCCGATCGGCCGCGTCACCGTGGATGGCCTGGTCAAGCGGGCGGCGAGGCCGGCATGAAAGCCTGGCTGCCTCTGCTGCTCAGGCTTGCGCTGGTGGTGTTGCTTGCTGCCTTCATCACCAGCCCGGGTTGGTTCGAGCCGTTGCTGAAGCCGCTGACCGAAAACAACGCTCCCGCGATCTACAACCAAGGCAGCCTGCTGACGCTGACGCTGCTGCATCTGCGCACCGTGTTGATCGCGACCGTCGCGGCCACCATCGTCGCCGTGGCGCTTGCCATCCTCGTCACCCGGCCCGCAGGCGCCGAATTCCTGCCGCTGTCGCGCAGCCTGGTCAATATCGGCCAGACCTTTCCGCCGGTGGCGGTGCTGGCGCTCGCCGTGCCGGCGGTCGGCTTCGGCGAGAAGCCGACGCTGATCGCGCTGTTTCTCTACGGCCTGCTGCCGATCTTCGAGAACGCGCTCACCGGACTGACGACGCTGCCGGCCAATGTCGTCGAGGCGGCGCGCGGCGCGGGCATGACCGGCTGGCAAAGGCTCACCAAGGTCGAACTGCCGCTCAGCGCGCCGATCATCCTTGGCGGCATCAGGCTGTCGGTGGTGATCAGCCTGGCCACCGCCACCATAGGCTCCACGGTGGCCGCCAGGACGCTCGGCGAGGTGATCATCGCTGGGCTGCTGTCGAACAATCTGGCCTTCATCTTGCAGGGCGGTTTGATCGTCGCGGCACTTGCCGTGCTGATCTATGACGGACTATCCGCGGTCGAGCGCTACGCGGCGCGCCGGATGGGGCGTGAGGCGGAATAGCTGTCAGCGCGCGTTGGCAGGGCAAAGTGGTCGAGAATTGCCGCCAGGGGGGCCGCCTTCTCAAGGCCCTTGCCATTGTCTTGAAAATCGCAACGCTTGGTCAACCAAGGTGAGCGCAAGGCACAGGCTCAACGGCACCAGGTGAGGCAGGAAGATGGATTGGCTAGCAGGCCTCGGTCGCAGGCTTTGGCGCTCCGGTGAAGCAAGGCCGGCGCGGCCAGTCGGCTTCCCGATTGCGATCTTGTCGTTCGACAGGCCGGGCTATCTGCGCCAGGTGCTCTACAGCCTTCGCCCGCAGATCGCCGAGCCGGACAGGGTGGTGCTGTTTCAGGATGGCGGCTGGAACCGCTGGAGCGGCCGCCAGAAGGGCAATGCCGAACTGATTGCGCAGTGCGTTGCCGCCTTTCGCCGGATCATCCCGTGGGGGGAGGTAGTCGAGGCGCCGGAAAACCTCGGCATCGCGCTGAATTATGAGCGCGCCGAGCGTTACCTGTTCGAGGATTCGCGGGCAGAGAAGGCGCTGTTTCTCGAGGATGATCTGCTGCTTTCGCCCAACTATCTCGGCGTTGTCGGGCAACTCCTCGATCTCGCCGAGCAAGACCAGCGCATCGCCTATGTCGCGGCCTATGGCGATCTCTGGGCCGGCCGGCGCAGCCAGCGGCACCGAGCACACGACCTCATCCCGATGCACGAGAACTGGGGCGCCGCGCTCACCCGATCCGCCTGGCTGGCCGAGCGGCCTTTTCGCAAGCAATATCTCGAACTGGTCGGCGATTGCGACTATTCCAGGCGCGATCACGAAGCGATCAAGGCTTTCTATTCCGGACGCGGCTGGAAGAATGAGATCACCAGTCAAGATGCCGCCCGCTGGATAGCGTGCGCCGAACGTGGCGCGGTGCGGGTTACCACCTTCGCCTGTCACGCCCGCTACATCGGCATGCACGGCGAACACTCCACTCCCAAGCTGTTCAAGGCGTCGAAGTTTGACAAGACGGTGGTGTTCAGGGGCACTCCGCCTGATTTGACCGCGCCGACGGACGATGAGGTGGCGTTGTGGCTGGGTACCGAGCGCCAGCGCTTTCAGGGCGGCGGCAAGCCGTTCTATGTCGGGCACGGGTTGTGATCCGAATTTAATCGGTTTGCACGAAGCAATGCGGCGAAAGCCGGGCAAAAACCGAACAATATCTTGACGTTCGCAGCCCTGTTTCGCATACACCGATGCGAAGAGGGGGATTCCATGCACGGGATTCCGTCTTTGTCTCAACGGCCCAGGGAGGGGTTCTTTTGGGCCAACAATCGAGGAAAACCCGGCAATGACCATAATTTCCGCCGTCATCGCCTGCGGCTTGCTTTCTGTCCTTTACGCCATATGGGCGACACGTTCGGTCCTTGCGGCCGACCAGGGCAACGCACGCATGCAGGAAATCTCCGCCGCCATTCGCGAAGGCGCGCAGGCCTATCTGGCGCGCCAGTACAGCACCATCGCCATCGTCGGCGTGGTCGTGCTCCTGCTCGCCTGGTGGCTGCTGTCGATCACCGCCGCCGTCGGCTTCCTGATCGGTGCCGTTCTGTCGGGCGCAGCCGGCTTCATCGGCATGCATGTTTCGGTGCGAGCCAATGTGCGCACCGCACAAGCGGCTTCCAACAGCCTCGCCGCCGGCCTCGACATCGCCTTCAAGTCGGGCGCCATCACTGGCATGCTGGTTGCCGGCCTGGCCCTGCTTGGCGTTTCGATCTACTACCTCATCCTCACTCATTTCCTCGGTCTCCAGCCTAACGACCGCATCGTCATCGACTCGCTGGTCTCGCTCGGCTTCGGTGCTTCGCTGATCTCGATCTTCGCCCGCCTCGGCGGCGGCATTTTCACCAAGGGGGCCGATGTCGGCGGCGATCTGGTCGGCAAGGTCGAAGCCGGTATTCCGGAGGATGATCCACGCAACCCGGCCACCATCGCCGACAATGTCGGCGACAATGTCGGCGACTGCGCCGGCATGGCCGCCGACCTGTTCGAAACCTATGCGGTGACGGTCGTCGCCACCATGGTACTCGCCGCCATCTTCTTCGGCGGCACCGCTGTCCTCGGGGCGGCGATGCTGTATCCGCTCGCCATCTGCGGCGCTTGCATCCTGACCTCGATCGTCGGCACCTTCTTCGTCAAGCTCGGCTCCAACGGCTCGATCATGGGCGCGCTCTACAAGGGCCTGATCGTGACCGGCCTGCTGTCGGTCGTTGGCCTCGGCGTCGCCACTTCGGCCACGCTAGGCTGGGGCGAGGTCGGCACCGTCGCCGGCATCACCATCACCGGCAAGAACCTGTTCATCTGCGGCCTTATCGGCCTTGTGGTGACCGGTCTCATCGTCGTCATCACCGAATACTACACCGGCACCAACAAGCGCCCCGTCAACTCGATCGCCCAGGCGTCGGTAACCGGCCACGGCACCAACGTCATCCAGGGCCTCGCGGTCTCGCTGGAATCGACGGCGCTTCCGGCAATCGTCATCGTCGGCGGCATCATCGCCACCTACCAGCTCGGCGGCTTGTTCGGCACGGCGATCGCCGTCACCACCATGCTCGGCCTCGCCGGCATGATCGTGGCGCTCGATGCCTTCGGCCCGGTAACCGACAATGCCGGCGGCATCGCCGAGATGGCGGGCCTGCCCAAGGAAGTGCGTCACTCCACCGACGCGCTCGACGCGGTCGGCAACACCACCAAGGCGGTGACCAAGGGTTACGCCATCGGTTCGGCCGGCCTCGGCGCGCTGGTGCTGTTCGCGGCCTATTCGAACGACCTGAAGTTCTTTGCCGCCAATGGCGACAAGTATCCCTACTTCCAGGGCATGGGCGAAATCTCGTTCGATCTCTCCAACCCCTACGTCGTCGCCGGTCTGATCTTCGGCGGCCTCATACCCTACCTGTTCGGCGGCATCGCCATGACGGCCGTCGGCCGCGCGGCGGGCGCCATCGTCGAGGAAGTGCGTAAGCAGTTCCGCGAGGATCCGGGCATCATGGCCGGCACCTCGAAGCCGAACTATGCGCGTGCCGTCGACCTCCTGACCAGGGCGGCAATCCGGGAGATGATCATCCCGTCGCTGCTGCCGGTGCTGGCGCCGCTCGTCGTCTATTTCGGCGTGCTGCTGATCTCGGGGTCGAAGGCGTCCGCCTTTGCCGCGCTGGGCGCCTCGCTCCTCGGCGTCATCGTCAATGGCCTGTTCGTCGCGATTTCGATGACCTCGGGCGGTGGCGCCTGGGACAACGCCAAGAAGTCGTTCGAGGACGGTTTCACCGACAAGGACGGCGCCAAGCACCTGAAGGGTTCCGAGGCGCACAAGGCTTCGGTGACCGGCGATACGGTCGGCGATCCCTACAAGGACACCGCCGGCCCGGCAGTCAACCCGGCGATCAAGATCACCAACATCGTGGCCTTGCTGCTGCTGGCCGTGCTCGCGCACGGCTGAGACCAGGACTTAAAATCAAAAACCCGCGAGGAGCGATCCTCGCGGGTTTTCGGTCGCCTGAGACTTTCTGTTCCCCAAGTCGGGGAAGCAGGATCTAGGGAAGCAGGAATCCTGGGGATTAGGGGGTGCCGCCGCCGGGAATGCCGGGCGCCAGCTTGCTGGCACCGTTGATGATCTGGCTGAGGAAGTTCTGGTCCTTGCCGCCGGTCGGTGTGGTGCGCGAAATGAAGTCGAAAATCTTGCCGTCCTTCAAGCCGTAATTGGCGATCTGGGTGACGCGGCTGTCCGGGCCGAAATAGACCGCCAGCACCTTCTGGTCGACCAGCCTCGGCTTGTCGAAGGCGACGTAGCGCTTGCGCGTCTGCGAGATATAGTAAAACGCCTCGTTGTCGAAAGTCGCCGTGGTCGACGGCGTGCCGAGCGCCAGAAGCACCTGCTCGCGGCTGGAACCGACCGGCACCGAATCGATCGCCTGCTGATCGAGGACATAGCCTTGCGTGAACGTCTCGCTCGGATTGAGGTCGCCGATCATCTTATTGGTGTGGCAGGCAGACAGCGCCGCCACGATAGCCAGCAAAGAGATCGCACCGGCAGGCCTCGAAATGAAAGTCGACTTGAAATTCAGCGCGCGCAACAACAATTCTCCATTCCATCGCCGCAACTTGCGCTGGGCCGCAAAACCGGTAAACCAGCTTGCTTGCCGATGCAACAAGGCCAATTCAACAAACGGTCCCCGGAGACCATCCCCATGTTCCAGCGCCTTTTTGGCCGCGAACGCCACGCCAACCGCGCCATCACCGAGGCGCTTTACGCACAAATCGTGGCGGCGGCGCGGCAGACTGTTTTTTATTCCCACTGGAATGTGCCGGACACGCCACTTGGCCGTTTCGAGATGCTTTCGCTGCACATGTTCCTGGTCCAGCACCGCATGCGCGGCGAGGACGGTGTAGCACAGGAGATCGCGCAGGTGCTGATCGACGAGTTCTTCCTCGACGTCGATCATTCGTTGCGGGAACTGGGCATTGGCGATGTCGGCGTGCCAAAACGCATGAAGAAACTGGCGAAGATGTTCTATGGCCGCACCGCCGCCTATGATGATGCGCTGGAACGAAACGATCATGACGGTCTGACCGCGGCACTTGCCCGTAACGTCCGTCCCGACGCCGACGCCTGGCCGGAAGCATCGCGTTTGGCCGGGTATGTCGCCAGCGCCAGCCGGCAACTGAGCGCGCAGCCGACCGAATCGATCGCTGCCGGCACTGTGGCATTTCCAGAAGCCAACGGAGGCTGATCGATGAAACACGCCGATATGCAAAGTCCGGTATCCTTTTTCGCCAATGTCGCCCGGCTGCCGCAGAAGGGGCTGCCCGTGGTGATCGACGCTGACGCTGCCCAGCGCGCGGCACTCGCCGAGGCGCACGGGCTGCTGTCGGTCGAAGCCTATCGCGCCGAACTGCTCGTAGCGTCGTGGAAGCGCAATGGCGTCAAGGTCAGCGGCCGTGTCGAGGCGGACATAACCCAGGCCTGCATCGTCACGCTCGACCCCGTCCAGGCGCATATCGATGAGCCGGTCGAGGCACTGCTCTTGCCCGAGGATTCCAAGCTCGGGCGGCAGGGATTCGAAGGCGGCGGCGAGATCCTGCTCGACGCGGACGGGCCCGACAGTCCCGAGACATTTTCGGGCGACATCATCGATGTCGGGGCGCTTGCCGAACAGTTCTTCGGATTGGCGATCGACCCCTATCCACGCAAGCCAGGCGCGTCGCTTGGTGCCGGTGACGACACCGGATCGGCCGAGAATGAATTTCAGCAAAAACTGCGATCCTTGCTGGGAAAATCCTGAAAACCTCGCCCGCGACGGAAAAGTCGGTTGTGCGACAGCCTAAAACCGCTATTTTCGCCGAACCTTTGCGATCGCTAAAACGACTTGCCGCCTAACCGTGAGATGAATACCGCGTGATCAGGATTTCCATCGATGCTATGGGCGGCGATCACGGACCAACCGTGGTCATTCCAGCGCTCATGACGGTCGCGACCCGCCGTCCCGACATCCGCTTCGTCGTCTACGGACGTGAGGAACTGGTGCGCCCGGAACTGGCCAAGTTTCCCAAATTGGCCGAGGTCAGCGAGTTCTTCCACTGCGAGATCGCGGTCAGGATGGACGACAAACCGAGCCAGGCGCTGCGCCATGGCCGGTGGAAGTCGTCGATGTGGAAGGCGGTCGAGGCGGTCAAGTCGGGCGCCGCGGATGCATGCATCTCCGCAGGCAACACCGGCGCGCTGATGGCGATGTCGAAATTCTGCCTGCGCACCATGGCCACGATCGAACGTCCGGCGATTGCGGCATTGTGGCCGACATTGCGTGGCGAGAGTGTGGTACTGGACGTGGGCGCCACCATTGGCGCCGACGCGCACCAGCTCATCGATTTTGCCATTCTCGGCACCGGCATGGCGCGTTCCGTATTCGGCGTCGCCCGGCCCACGGTCGGCCTGCTCAATGTCGGCGTGGAAGAGATCAAGGGCCAGGAAGAGGTCAAGGAAGCGGGACGCATGTTGCGCGAGGCCAACATGGCCTCGATGAACTACCATGGCTTTGTCGAAGGCGACGACATCGGCAAGGGCACGGTCGACGTCGTGGTGACGGAAGGCTTCGCCGGCAACATCGCGCTGAAGACGGCGGAAGGCACCGCGCGCCAGATAGCTGGCTATCTGCGCGCCGCGATGAGCCGCACGCTGATGGCCAAGATCGGCTATGTCTTCGCCAAGGGCGCCTTCGACCGCCTGCGCGAAAAGATGGATGTCGGCCGCTCCAACGGCGGCGTGTTCCTGGGGCTGAACGGCATCGTCGTCAAAAGCCACGGCGGCGCCGATTCGGACGGTTTCGCCGCGGCGATCGAACTCGGCTACGATATGGTGCGCAACAATCTGCTCGACCGCATCGAGGCCGACCTCGATCTGTTTCATGCGCGCAACCCGCATGCCCTGACAGCTAGGAAATCCGACGTCGTTACCGACGCAAAGGAATAGGAAAGAATTTTGATCAGATCAGTTGTGCGCGGCACGGGCGCCGCGCTGCCCCGCCGCATCATGAAGAATGCCGATTTTGAAGGCATGGTCGAGACCTCCGACGAGTGGATCGCCCAGCGCACCGGAATCCGCCAGCGCCATATCGCGGCCGATGACGAGACGACGGCCTCCCTAGGCGAGGCCGCGGCGCGCGCCGCGCTTGCCGATGCCGGATTGACCCCGGACGATATCGATCTGATCGTGCTGGCGACCTCGACGCCCAACAACACGTTCCCCGCTACCGCTGTCGAGATCCAGAACCGGCTCGGCATGCAGCACGGTTTTGCCTTCGACTTGCAGGCGGTATGCTCAGGCTTCGTCTATGCGGTGACGACAGCCGACCTCTATATCCGCGGCGGCCTGGCAAAGCGGGTGCTGGTGATCGGCTCGGAGACCTTTTCGCGCATCCTCGACTGGAGCGATCGCTCGACCTGCGTGCTGTTTGGCGACGGCGCCGGCGCGGTCGTTCTGGAAGCGGGCGAGGGGGCCGGCACGATCGCCGACCGAGGCGTCCTGGCGGCCAGCCTGCGTTCCGACGGCGCGCACAGGGAGAAGCTTTTCGTCGATGGCGGGCCGTCGACGACGGGAACGGTCGGCCATCTGCGCATGGAAGGCCGTGAGGTCTTCAAGCACGCGGTCGGCATGATCACCGATGTCATCGAGACGACCTTCTCGGCCGCTGGCATTACCGCCGACGATCTTGACTGGTTCGTGCCACACCAGGCCAATAAACGGATTATTGACGCTTCAGCAAAAAAGCTTGGGATAGCAGAGCAAAAGGTGGTGGTGACCGTCGATTTGCACGGTAACACCTCGGCTGCCTCCGTACCGCTGGCGCTGTCGGTGGCCGTCGCCGACGGCCGCATCAAGAAGGGTGACCTGGTGCTCCTGGAGGCGATGGGCGGCGGCTTCACCTGGGGCGCCGTTCTGGTTCGCTGGTAAGTGGAGAACGGTCCGGTTTCGGTCCTTGACCTTGCCGGATCAATTACTTAGGCTCTGCTGTTGTTGTGCCGATTTTATGTTTGAACTGATGGGACGGTCGCATGGGGGGAAAAACACTTACGCGCGCCGACCTGGCCGAGGCCGTCTACCGGAAGGTCGGTCTGTCGCGCACTGAATCCGCCGAACTCGTCGAGGCGGTACTTGACGAGATCTGTGAAGCGATCGTGCGCGGCGAGACGGTGAAGCTGTCGTCCTTCGCGACGTTTCATGTCCGTTCCAAGAATGAGCGGATCGGGCGCAATCCCAAGACCGGCGAGGAAGTGCCGATCCTGCCGCGTCGGGTGATGACCTTCAAATCGTCCAACGTGTTGAAGAGCCGAATCTTGCGTTCTCACCAGAACAGCAAGGCCAAGGGCGGCAAATAGTCCTCATTGCACGGTTGAAAACCGGTGCCGCGATGACGGCGGGCTTGAATATTGCTTCACAAACCGCTGAAATAAGGCCCGATTCGGCGGTATGGCCGGATTGGTGTTCTGGCGTATGATCGATTCCGCGATGGCGGAACAAGCTCTTCTCTTCGTTGAGCGTGATCTCGTCTGAAGACCGTTCCGGGCCACGCTCCAGCGTGAGGATTTCGCCCATGGACAAGAGCCCTGACGCCTTCCGCACCATCAGTGAGGTCGCGGAAGACCTCGACCTGCCACAGCATGTGCTGCGTTTCTGGGAGACGCGCTTCAATCAGATCAAGCCGATGAAGCGCGGCGGTGGCCGTCGCTACTACCGGCCGCAGGATGTCGAACTGATCAAGGGCATCCGCCATATGCTCTATGACCAGGGCTACACCATCAAGGGCGTGCAGAAGCTGCTGCGCGAAAACGGCAATCATTTCCTGGTCGCCATCGGCAATGGCGACATGGCCGCCGTCGAGGCGATTTCGCAGCGCAAGCAGGCCGATCAGGTGCCACTGACGCCGGCAGCCCAGCCGCGCGGGGGAGATGACGAACTGGTTGGCCAGCCAAGGGTCAAGCCCAGCCGCCGCTTTTTCGGCCTGGGCAAGAGCGACGAGGAAGGTCCGGTTGCGCCGGATGCGTCGAAACTCTCGCGTGACAATCGCGCGCTGCTGCAGGAGGCGTTGTTCGACCTCCTGGAATGCAAGCGCCTGCTTGACCAGGTGCGCTGACCGCGAGTGGCTTCGACGTCCCGAAAACCGGAACCGGCGGTCGGGTGAGGCGTTACGTTTCCTTCTGCGAAGCAAGGAAACGGATGATGGTATCATATTCGACCCTTTCGGACATCGACCTGGAAAAGCAGGTCGCGGCTCTCTCGAGGGAACTCGCGGCGTTGCGCAAGGCAGTGTCAAAGCGGGGTGGCGCTTATTATGAAGACGGCCGTGATGCCGCTCTTGATACGTATTCGGATCTTGCGGGGCGCCTGCGCGATGCCATGCCGGCAATCCGCAAACAGGGCAGGGTGATCGAGAAATCGGCACGCGACCATCCGGCCGCGGCCGCCGCGGTCGGCCTTGTCGTGCTCGGCCTGGTCGCCAGCCTGCTGCTCGGCCGGCGCTGATTGCTACTCCAGGACAAATCTAGAGAGAAATGGCGGCTCGCTTTTCCAGGCCGGCCGCCATTCCCATTCATATCAGCGATTTGTCGTGCCGCGTCGGCATCTGGCGCGAAGCGCGTCGGCATAGAGGCGCACGACACCGGCGTGCGGCCGGCGCAGGAAGGCGGATTGATCGAGCCGCCACAGCCGCTCGATTTCCGCGGCGATCGTCGGGTTTGTCCATGTGCCATATCCGGCGGCCGAGTAGACGGTGATCTCGCCGGCATGGAGACGCTCGTCGGTGACCAGGAAATCGATCCTGACATAATCGAGGTCGCCGGCTATGGCGGGCGCGATCGAGATCGCCTGGCGGACATGGGCGATGAGCCGCGCGTTGACAGGCAAGACCTGATCCTCGCCGGGATAGTCCGGATCGCGGCCGGGCAACGGATTGGCTTCCCGGTCGAACAGCAGCGAACGCTTGGCGTGCTTATCCTCCACCCAGACATGGCATATCACCCCGCTGCAGACATGGACCTTGATGTCAGTGGCGATCGTCCCGCCGCTGAGCGCCAGCCGCTCCTCCACGAAAACAGTCGGTACGACAGGCCAATAGGCCCATTCGCCATTGCGCCGGCCGTAACGCTTTTTGAGCCAGCGGCTCGCCTTGCGCACGATGGCAGTGCGATCTGGTTCTCCGTCGGAGACGAATATGTTCATTGCGCAGCCATGGTTTGCCTTGACCATGACGTCTCCAACGAGCAGGCCCGGTGGGATGTCCGTGGCGTCGCGCCCGGACCAAAGCGTCTTTGGCATTGCGATCTCGGGACAGGCGTCCCGGATATGGACCTTGGCCGCGAGCTTGTCGGTCAGCGTCACGAACAGCGGGTTGCGATCGAGGATTTTTCGCCAGAGCAACAGCTCATGGTAGCGGCTGGGTACGGCGGTATTGGGCAGATAGCCCAGTTTCATGACAAATCGTACGACGAGGACAGGGTGGCGCAGCGTCAGCCACAATCGCGCGACCGACAGGACAACGCGGTCTGTCCGGGAAAGATAGGCCTTGGCCGTCATTGGGGATACCTGGCCTGTTGGCGAAGCCTGATCCGGTGCAGCATGCCGCTCGGAAATATCCTTGCCGTATCGCGATTGGCGTCGCGTGAAAGATTTCTCCTGTCGTCGCGGTATCGGCAATTGGCGCCAGAAATCCCGCACGCGCTGTCATTCGGCGAAAATCGATAGGTCCCATTCATGTCGGCTTGGCATTGTACGACCAAGAGAAGACCAGCCCTGAACAATGAGCCAAGGCGGTCTTCTCGTTGGCAGTCTGGTACGCTCAGTATGCCTTCTTCACAACCTTCTTCATGTGATGGCGATGATGGCGATGGTGGTAGCGGTGATGGTAGCGATGATGGTGGTGGCGATGATGATGCTTTGCCATCATGGCCGCATCCGCGCTCGTCGCACCGATGACCGGCGCCGTGAAAACGAGGGCAACTGCAAGCCCGATGGCCGAGAGGAGGGACTTCTTCATGGATCGTTTCCTTTCTTCGCAGGCAGGTATCAATCGGGCCGATATCCCGACCGCCGCGAATGGAATTACGCTCCTGAATTTTTTCGTCAGTATTTCCCGATTGTAGAATCTTGTTTCTGAACTGTTTCGGAGGAAACCGGCTTCCTGCTCCGTCATCGCCAGGGTCGAAAGCCGGCTGTTTGGCTTACATCGGCGGGATCACGCCATTGTTGCCCACAACGACGCGGCTGGCGCTGAGCGTGCCGTCAGCCTCGCGATGCGCGGGAACGAAGACCGTCGCGCTTGGCTTGAGATCGGTCGGCGCGGCCGGCGCGAAGGTGACGACGGGCGTGCCGTCGGGTAAGGAGATCTTCTTCGTCTGCCCATTGTCATAGGTCAGCATCACGGCCCGCCCGTTTATGTCGGTGACGTCGGCGACGGTGCCGTTGGTCATGCGGCTGTTCGGCCCCAGGTCCCAGGGGCGGTCCCCCTCGCCAATCCCTTTCAGGGCCGCGGGAAAGATCACCACTTCCAGAGCGCCGCTGCCGCCGTCGGCCTTGGAGACAGAGGCGATGCCGAGGAAATCGCCCTGCTTGATGTCCTTTACCGACGCGTTGGCAACGCCTGAAATCTTCCAGCCGTCTTTCAGTTTGACCGCGGCGGTATCGCCCTGACGGGTTTTCACGGTGAGCAGCGACGGCTCGAAGCTGACCACCGTGCCGCGCACGCGCACTGCGTCCGCTGCCTGCGCGCCGGCCACGCCGACGCCGGAAAGCATGGAAATCGTGCCGAGCACGAAGAGGGATGTCTTGAGGTTCATGGGGGTATCCTTTTGGGAAAGGCTGGTGGAAAGCGATGGTTTCACGCCAGCGACGTCGAGATAACGAACGGGTGGGGCGAAACTGCCGGGCAAAAAGCCGGTCGGGCGTTCAAAACAACTTGATCGGGGCAGGGCGTGGCAGCGCTTGGCAAATCGCCGGCGAGAGGGCATCTTCCTGCTCGTCTCAGGCAACATCCATTTTGATCAAACGCTTTCAGCCAACGGAGTTGCCAATGCCCAACAATGCAAAAAGCCACGCCCTCTCCGAACCATTAGCCAACGAGATCGGGCCAGATTACAACACCCTTAGGGCAATGCGGGAAACGCGCGGATACAGCCTCGAAGCGCTTTCCCTGACCTGCGGCCTCTCGGTCGATGAGATCGAGGACATCGAGAGCGGCCGGGCGGCCGACCCGGTGAAGCTGCGTCGTATCGCGTCCGCGCTTCGTTTGCCCCAGGACGCTCCCATTGCTTCCGCCGCACCGACACTGGCCGCACAAGGCCGGCCTCAGGCATAGATCGGCGACAGGCATGCCCAAGAAACCCGCCAAGGCCCGCTTGGCGGGTTTCTTGTTGACGCGATGGCATTCTCCGGCAAGCCGGGCTTGCCGATTTGCAGATCGCACGGGTTCATACGTGCGGCCCCCAAATCCGCGCCGATCGCATCTGCCATGCATCGGGCCTGAACCGTGAGTTTTTCGATATGAGCCTGGACTCCGTTGGTGCCTTCTTCACGGCTCACGCGCCTGATATCGAGGTCATTGTCACGCAATCCAGTTCGGCGACGGTGACGCTGGCGGCGGAAGCGCATGGCGTCCTGCCGGCGCAGATCGCCAAGACGATCTGCCTTCGCGTCGGCGAGCGCACCATGCTGGTCGTGACCAGCGGCATCGCCAGGCTGGACAACCGCAAGTTCAAGGACCAGTTCGGCGGCAAGCCGCGTATGCTGGACGCACAAGAGGTTGTCGCTGCCACGAGCCATCCGGTGGGCGGTGTCTGCCCGTTCGGCCTGCCGGCGCCGCTGCCGGTCTATTGCGACGTCTCGCTGCGCGAATTCGCCGAGGTCGTACCCGCCGCCGGCGCCACCAACGCCGCGGTGCGGATTGCACCGCAGAGGATGGTCGAACTGGTTGGCGCGGAATGGGTGGATGTGTGCCAGGCCTAGTGCCGGATCCAATCCTGAGTTGAGCCGGGCAGGATGGGCAATTCGAGAATGAGGGGCGGACTTGTGGGGGCAAGTCCCTGCTTTAAAATGGTCGGAGTGGCCGGATTCGAACCTTATCCGGAGTCCGAGTGTCCACTGAGAGTGTAGATTGGTTTTTCGCAAGCTTCCGAACTGCGCTCACGACAAAACGCGCCGTCCCGATTAGCCAGCGCTGACTTCCGTTTCGGAAGAGTATCCACATTTCGCCCCCCCCGCAGCCGCCATTATCGCTTCACGTCACAGGTCGTGGGAGACGATCCGGCGGGCGCTGACGGCGACTTGGTCGCTCGGCTTGGCATACGCCCTGACGAGCCACGGGGCCTAGGGCAGCCAGTGTGCCCATCACCGTCCCCGTCTAAGACGGCCTTGCTGACTCCGATTTGAGCAAAATCAAAGACTGCCTTATCGAACACCGATATTGATGCCTCTGACCATTCCGGCGCTTCGCATGCCGAATGACAACGGAGGTTCTGATGGAAATCACCACTCGCGATCTAATGACGGTGCTCCATGGAATGGGCTTCGGCGCTCTTTTCATGCTCGCATTTTCCGGTGCCATTGCCGGTCTCTATAGAATGTCAGCCCCAGGGGCGCCGCCAATGAGTTCAAGGGAACAGTCGCTGCTCAACTTTTGGCTTGTCGCGATGGTGGTTCTCTCATGGCTCACGGTGTTCTCTGGCGCCTACGGCGTCTATCCGTGGTATCGCGCTGTTCCGCCGGCCGGGGTGACCGATCTTGCGGAGTATCCGCGGAGCCTTCTCCTGTCGAGCCCAAGAACATCTGAGTGGCATTCTCTCGGCATGGAATGGAAAGAGCATGTCGCCTGGCTGGCGCCAATCGCAATGACCATGGTGGCCTATGTCACCATGAAGTACGGACGAGCGATCATTCAGCACCGGAACATGCGCATCTCGGTCTTGGCCTTTGCGGTCGCGGCCTTCTTCGCCACGGGCGCAGCCGGTGCACTGGGCGCGTTCCTCAACAAATACGCTCCCGTCCGCGGCGGCCAGTCGATCGTATTGATACAAGGAGAGCAACCGGAAGGAGCTCAAACACCAGGAGTGCAGCGACAGGCCGCGCAGCCAAAGGGAGAACAGCCATGACCATCTCGCAGAAGCCGGTCGTCGGCAAAAGCCAACCCGTTGAAACAATCGCTGAAACCATACCCAATGGTCCCGGCGGGGCAGCCATTCTCGCCGCAGGCATCGGATGCGCTGCCATCGGTATCCTGGCTCTCGCCGGCGATGCCTCGAAGGCCATCAACGGCTTGCTGAACTTCTACAATCCGACAGGAGCTCTCTCCGGCGTGACGACCGTGGCCATCATCGTCTGGCTGGTGGCGTGGTTCATCCTCTCGCGTCGTTGGGCGACCAAGACCGTGGCGATGAGCAGGGTAAATATCGCCGCTTTTGGGCTGCTCCTCGTCGGTGTACTCCTCACCTTCCCACCGTTCATGGATTTCCTGCAGGGCAAATAGTTGGCCTGAGGCAAGCGCTGCGTCGGGGATACCGACGCAGCATACCTTTCATCTTCACCAGCCCGCTCGAACCGAATAGCCGCTGCTTGAACGGCAAGGCATCCGACACCTCCCCGGTGGAACATAGTGTGGCATTCGTCGCTGCGCTGCCTACGCGCGCTGCACAACGCGAGCCCTACCAGCTTAGATGAAGCGTGCGTTTCGACAGTCTAGCTGGATCGGGTGCTTTTCGGGCTGTCCGATGGGACTAGGATCAGGGTTGCCGCAGCACCAACCACGGCGAAGACAGCTCCGTAGATAAATACGGCTAGGTGCCCAAGTCGGTCCCAAAGAAGGCCTGCGATTAGGCTCGCAAGGAGCTGGGTCAGCCCGACGAGCGAACTGTACCAGCCGATGCCGCCCGCGCGCAGCTCGCTCGGCACGAAATCGGCGGCGAGCGCCTTACCGACAGTGCGGAAGGTTCCTTGGTAGGCGCCGTAACAAACAAACAGAATGGCAACAATCCAGACGTTGGCGCTGAGTGCAAATCCCCCATAAGCGACAAAGAACACTGCGAACGCAGCGAGCAGAAGATTGCGGCGGCCGAGGTGATCGGACAGAAAGCCCGTCGGATAGGAGACCAACGCAGCGACAAGGTTGAACCCGGCATAGACGAGAACCGTGTTCTCAACCGAGGCACCCGCGGCCTGTGTTTCAAGAATAAGGAAGGCGTTGCTCGAGTTGCCGATGCAGAACAGGCCAGTCGCCATCAGGTACTTCCAGTAGGCGCGAGGAAACCGCCGGAGGCTGATATCAACCTTGGCCTTAGCGGCGAAATCGACATGCTCCTCGCGCACGAACAGCACGATGGCGAAGGCGAGCAGGCCCGGGATGACGGTGAGGTAGAAGATTACGCGCATATCGAGTCGAAACGCACCGAGCAGCAGCACGGCGATGAGTGGCCCGAGAAAGGCGCCTAGATTGTCGCCGACTCCCTCGAGGCCGAAGGCTTTCCCGCGGTGTTCCTCCGCCGCGGCTGCGGCGATAAGTGCATCGCGCGGTGCGGAGCGGGTGCCGGCGCCGACACGATCGAGGAACCGTGCACCGAGCACCATCGGCCATGCCGATGCAAGTCCGGTTAGGGGCTTGGAAAGGGCCGAAAGGAGATAGCCGGCCAGGGCAATGGGCTTGCGGCGCTGCATCCGGTCAGACGCCCACCCGGAGAAGCCTTGCACGATGTTCTGTGTCGCCTGCGCGACACCGTCGATCAATCCGACTACGCTGCCACCCGCCCCAAGAACTCCGGTCAGGAAGAGTGGAAGGATCGGGTAGAGCATCTCGGTCGAGATGTCGGCAAACAAACTGCAAAACGACAGCAGGATGACGTCGCGTGTCAACCAGGACGAACGGGTGCGGACATTGGGCATGGGTTTGGCCGAAGATCTGACGAGGAAACGCCAAGCACTGACCGTCGTTCAGCGAGTCTGACGCAACGTATTTCGAAAAGGTAGGTCAACCGTCGAAGACGTCCATACGTTGCCAGAATCCGCCCCCTGGATTGGTCTGGCTGATGTCCTTCATTGTGCCCCGGGCGGCGAAAACGTGATCTATGCATGATTTCGCAGATTGACTTCAACGCCTACAAGCTCAGCCCGAAACACGCCACGGGTCATGGATGAAGCTGCCGGAAATTCACGGGCTTTGGACAGTTAGGCAACCATGGAGACTGATGCGCGAGGGGGCGATAATGCACGAACCCGGCTCCGCGGCGGCCGCTGCAAGCGGTGCGGGGAAAATCCAGGTCCTTCGGAGTCAAAGCTGGATCGCCACATTGGGGGATGAGGCGTCTGTGAAATGGTCGGAGTGGCCGGATTCGAACCGACGACCCCTTGACCCCCAGTCAAGTGCGCTACCGGGCTGCGCTACACTCCGGACCGCGCAAAGCCCTATATTCTCAAGGGTTCAGAAGCAAGAGGTGAATTCGCTGAAATTGGCGAAATGGGAACAAACGGTGTCTTGGTGTGCCTTTGGTGACCGAAAGTCACACCGAAAATCACACCGGATGTTCTGGGTATGTTCGGGCCCATTCGAGCAAGCGTGAGCGCGTCATTGCCTCCTTCAGCGCACGTTTTGAACCTCAATCGCACTGGCCTGCGGAATGGCCCGAGAGGGCTCTCGAGCCTTTGTAGATCCCAAGAAATCCCCATCTGGCCGTCGCTATAAAGAAACTAGCAGCGCATCGATGCTGTGATTTCAGAGGAAGTGACGATGAGTAGCCATCAGGGAAAACCCTATGCGGGCACCAGGCTCGCCAAGTATCTTGAGAAGCGCATTTTGGAACTGCGCCCAAAGAAGACCCAGATCGCCATCGCGAGTGAAGCCGGGTTCGTCAATCCCAACATGCTCGCCATGATCAAGGCTGGAACGGCCAAGTTGCCGCTCGACAGAGTTGCGGCTTTGGCAGCCGCGCTGGAATGTGATTCGGTGCTTCTCTTCCAGCTGGCGATCGAACAGCTTGGCGGTGATACCACCGAGCTTGCCATCAAGCAGATCTTCGGCACGCTCGTTACCGAGAACGAAGTAGCATGGCTCGAGGAAATCCGCCGGGCTTCCGGCAATACCAATCCGAGCCTGACTTCGAAGGCGAGGTCGGCCATTCGCGGGATTTTCGGCAAATGACTGGCGAGCACGAGTTGGACGCTGAGAGCTGGCGCCGCATTGCTCAAATCCGCGACCGCCAGATCACGCCTAACGAGCGCTTTTGGCTTGAAACGATCAGGGTCGCATCTTGGGATTCCGATCCTGCTCCCACGCTTGAGCAGGTGCAAAAGCTTCGAATGATCTTCCAGACTCGAACATAGCGCGTAAATCGCGGTCAATGCCGGCGTCCAGTGATGAACCGGCCGCGTTGTCGAACACCCAACTCGGAACCACATCATGCAAGACGAGAACGGTTTCGATCCCCGTTGGAACGGCAAGTCCATTCCCAAGAAGCACTGGCACTTTCATCAGCAGCTCTTGGCCCGATACGGCATTATTCTCGCTCCTGGTGAGTTCTCCCAGATGCTCCGCGATATCGAGACCGGCCGGGCAACGGTAATCGAGCGCAGGTCGGCCTCCAAGGTCATATACATGATCAGGAACACCCGCTTGTGGGAGCGGTATTTCGTGCTTGTGACGAACGGCTACGTCGTGACGGCTCTGCCTCCGAGCAAGAAGTTCAAGCGGGTGAGACGCGAGATGCCGGGATAGAACCGAATGACCGACGTGCCAGGTCACAATCGCAGACGCTGGCATCAGCTTAACGGCTTCCCAGATATGTCAGCGTATGGCGGTCGTGCACCACAGAGAGGCGGGGCCATCTTTTCGGTGACGAAAAGCACTGGTTTTCCGTCATGGGCCGCTGCCGCGATGATGTTGGTGATGGTCTGCGACTTGTCAGTTCCCGGCGGTCCTTGGACCACCAGGCTCGCACCTCTTCGATTACTTTGGTCTGCGAGGCATCGGCGTCGATCACCTGGATGATTTGCGCCGGGTCGGATAGCTTTGCCGAACGCTTATTCACGAGCCTTCGGTGGCGAGCTACGCGATCGTCGCCGCCGTATCGTCGCTAGCAGGTCAACGTCAACCCTACTCCTGCGGTTCGAGCAAAAATACTATGTGTCGAACCTACCGGCCGATGCGAGCCTCAAGATGCTCGCCGCCACGATCAAGGCCAGGTGGGTTTGTGAGCAGGCACATCAGCAATTGAAGGAGGAACTCGGCCTCGACCACTTCGAAGGCCGATCATGGACTGGATTACATCGACATGCCTTGATGACCATGATCGCCTACGCCTTTCTCCAAGCCCGCCGCCTCAAAGCAGCGGGACGAAAAAAAAAGAGTCGGCGGACCACCGCCACAACCGAGCATGCCAGCTGTTAGACAAGCCATTCTCGACCTCTTCACGCGATCGCCACCCCGCAGATGTCCTCACTGTCAGAAGCTGACCGCACACGCCCTCAAACCTAAACTGCCAAAGTAGTGCTAGTGGCGTCGAACCCGCCCCGTGCGTTGCGCTTCGAAGCCGCTAAGAACCGACCAAGGCGGTCCGTTCGCCTCCCAATGAAGCTCTTGCGGAACTCGGCGAGAGCATATCAAATGGGGACATTTCGCCGGATTGCCGGAGTAGACCGTGGCCGAACGGGCCGTTATTTCATCCGACCCACTTTACCTGAGCGCCCTCGCCAGCCTTGGCGCAAGCGTTCCGGCAAGTCTCAAGACTCTTGTCACTCATAACAGCATCGCGGTGCTGCCATTTGTCAACATGAGCGGTGAGCCTGGCCAGGACCACTTCACCGATGGTCTAACGGAAGACATCATCACCGACTTATCGAATGTTCCTGGCTTTTTCGTCATCGCCCGTAACTCCACCTTCGCCTATAAAGGCAAACCCACCGACGTTCGAGAAATTGCCCGCGACCTCGGCGTTAAATACATCCTCGAAGGAAGCGCGCGGCGCTCAGACAAACGGCTGCGCATCAATGTGCAGTTGATCAATGGGTCGGAAGGCGGCAATCACATCTGGGCTGAGCGCTTCGACCGCGAAATCGCCGACATCTTCCAGGTTCAGGACGAGGTCACGCAACGCGTTGTTACAGCGATTTCTGGCAAGCTTGCTGACAAGAATATCGTCGCCCGCTCCCGACCGTCAAATCTAGAAGCCTATGATCTTTGTGTTAGGTCGCGAGGCAAATGGGACATTTCGAGGTCAACCACCATTGAGGCGTGTGCTGATCTAGAACGTGCCATTCAGATCGATCCCAACTACTGCGAGGCCCACAGCAATCTTGCCGTCTCACTGCTACATGGCTGGCTGATTTGGGGACGGCCGCAGATACCCGGCCGCGCCAAGGCACTGGTGCACGCGCAACGAGCCGTGGAAATCGAACCCGGCGATTCTCACGCTCGCGCGATCCTAGCTTACGTTCAGCTTTATGAGCGCAATTGGGATGAAGCAAAACTCCAACTAGATGCCGCTGTTCGGCTAAATCCCAACGATGCACATGCGGTTGCGTTGACCGGTGAGCTTCAATTCTACTTAGGCAATCCGCAAGCGGCGCTGGCAGCTTGTGCGGAGGCACTGCGTTTGAATCCTCGTCCACCGGGTGGGTATTTCTGGACCTTGGGAATGGCGCAAATTTCCTCAGGTCAATACGAAGAAGCTGTAGCGTCCTTGCGCCGGGAAGAAACCTATGGGACCGGTTCGAGAGAGGCTCTGATTGCTGCGCTTGCCCTTGCCAGCCGCATCTCTGAGGCACAGGAGGAAGCCCGCCTATTTCTTGCGGCCAATCCAAACTGGAGGTTCGGTGATCTGGCGGCTAACTCACCCTTCAGAAGTGCGAGCATTGGGCAGCCGTTTGTTGATGGCTGGCGTCTGGCGGGCCTGCCAGATTAGACGGCATTGGTCCCTACCAGGGCCTGGCAATGCATATGCTGAAACGCTCAGACAGCGTGTCGGGTAGTCCGCTGCCCGTCATTTTTTCGACTTCAGCAGCAAAAATAATCCGGCCCCTCTTCAAAGCCTGGCCCAGCCCTTAGTTGCCGATACGCAAGAGTGATCGTCCACTGTTTAACCATCGCATTCAGTCTAGGCGAAGATCGAGACGAAAGCAGCCATTATCGCCGTTGCCTTGTGCTAGAAGGCCACAAGCCGACTCCAGCATGGTGGCTCCGTCTAGTAAAAATTGGTCATTCCGGAAAGCCAGCCTTACGAAGGCCTTCAAGGTACCTGTCTCGCAAGGTCAGGTCGCGATAGGGCTGGGATTCGACCCAATGGCTAATCTTGAAATGGGGGTTTGTTGCCATATATAGCCTAGCCTCTTCACGCGCTTCCTCTAACCTGCCGAGCACCGCCAGAATCGATGCCAAATTAACCCTGGATTCGGTTCGATATGTTGCGTCATTTCTCAGAGTCTTCACTGCTTGCTCATACTTACCGGCAGCGGATTGGGCTTCTCCGAGTAACCAAAAATACCAGCTCGGCGGGCGCGGATTCAGTCGCAATGCCTTCTCGAGGCAGGCAATGGCCTCTACCCCGTGACCTTCATAGGTCTTCAGATCTCCGAAGTTTGCCCAAGCATCGGCATCGTTCGGGTTGAGGCGGAGCGAAATCTCGTACTCTTTGGCAGACTCATCCCATTGGCGCTCGAGGAGGAGTATGAACGCGAGCACCCAATGCGTGCCAGAATTGTCGGGATCGAGTTCAACCGCCTTTCTTGCCGACGCCATAGACTGTTGACGAAGGGGATTCATCGGATAGTTCCTAAAGAGCCAGGCCTCGCACTGACTGACGGCCAACCAGCGATAGGCATCCGCGTAGTTGGGATCGAGCGCGACAGCCCGCTCGAACAAGGAAATGGCCGCAACGCCGGCCTCCGTGGAGTGTGACCATTCAGCCCGCCCCCGTAGATAGAGATCATAGGCCGTCAGGTTCGTTGGCCGATAACGCTCCTTCAGGTTTGCCGCAGCCAATTTGCCGGCGAGCGCCTCCACAATCTTGCCGACGACTTCGTCTTGCGCCGCGAAGATATCGGCAATATCCCGGTCGAAGCGATCCGCCCAGATGTGCCCACCGGCGGGTGCATCGATGAGCTGGGCATTGATCCGCACGCGGTCCGCTACCCGTCGTGCGCTACCCTCCACTACATATTTCACGCCCAGTTCGCGAGCGATCTGGCGGGTGCCTACCGATCTGCCCTTATAGGCAAAGGATGAGTTCCGGGCGATGACGAAGAGCTCGGGCACTTTGGAGAGGTCGGTAATCAGGTCCTCCGTCAATCCATCGACGAAATACGCCTGCTCGGCGTCAGCACTCATATTCACAAAGGGGAGGACCACTATTGACGGCTTGACGGGAAGAGAAAGTTCACCGGCGGAGACGGCCGCCGCAGCTTCATCCTCACCCGCGAGCCCGGGCAGCACGGTGAATTCCGTTACGTCCGCTTGATGAACAGAGGACGATCCTTGGTGGGCCGCTATGCGGTAGACCCGAACCGAATCGGCCACGTTTTTGAGCCTCTGCTCGCCCATGTCTTCGAATTGTACGTCTATCTTCCGGCGAACCTGACGGTAGGCATCGTCCGAAAGACAGATGTCGCCGCTCTCAGCCAGTGACTCCAAACGTGTTGCGATGTTCACTCCGTCGCCGTGAATGTCATCGCCCTGGACGATCACGTCACCCAAGTTGATGCCGATGCGAAAGATCAGCCTGTTGTCGCTGTCCGTCGCAACCTCTCGCTCTGCTACCCCCTGTTGCCAAGCCATTGCACAGGTGAGTGCATCCACGACGCTCTCGAACTCAACCAGAAGACCACCGCCAAGTTGGATGACGCGACCTTGATATGAGGCGATAAGCGGTTCTAAAAACTGTTTGCGAAGGGCGGTAAGCCGCCGGAGCGTAGCAGTTTCATCCTGGCCCATCAGGCGGGTGTAGCCGACCACATCGGCGGCAAGAATGGCAGCAAGTCTGGGTTTAGCGGCGGCCCTGTTGGTCTCAAGTGCTGCTAGCGCCGACAAATAGATGGGATCGGCATGAAGGCCGACGATGTCAGGCGGAAACTTGGCGTCAGGCGGCATCTCAGCTAACGGCTCCCGGTGCATCAAACAGCGGCACGGAATTGCCGTCAAGCCAACTCTTTGGTGGCGGCCGTGTGCGTGCGAGGATGCGGCCGAACTGGGCAATCCTTTAGATGGGCTTTTCCAGGGCTGTCATTTCGCTCAATAGGCTGCTTTTTAGCATTTCGGCCTCAACCGAGAGCTTGCGGAGTGACTCCTGCACCGACTGCATTATCCGCCCCGCCAGCCCCGCCTCGATTTCGGGTACCTGATCCTGAGCCTGCATAGAATAGGATTTGAATTGCCCGTATAGTTTCGACACCTCATAGGACAGCGACCGGTTCAGAATGCCGATCTTGCCTACCAGACTGTCAAAAACCGGCGTAGCGAAATGGAAAGCAACCCTCGGTTGCGTCTTCCGCCCGCTGCCCTGCCGCGCCAATTCCTCCGCAATGCCAACCTGCGCCTGCAGGATGCGGATCGCGCCCTCGATGCTGAATTGCAGCGCCGAAAGCTCACCCACGATGGCGTTGAGGAAGGACTCAAGCTCATTTCGGCGCTCTAGTGCGGCGAAGCGTCCAGCCGCCTGCTCATCATGAACCCTCTCATCATGGGCCATCCTGGTCAGCTTCCGCTGTGAATAGATGACTCCCCAGAAACCGATCAGCGCTGCCGCCAGCGTGGTTAGCGTCCCGATAAGATCTTGGTATTGGTGGAATAGACCCATTGGCCGCCCCCCAAAGCGTCAGCGGTCAACTGTAAGGTTAGGACACCAATGTCGCAATGGCGAACGGGGGGAAGGTCTTTACTGAAAGTCATTTGGCGCTCAATATTGGCATCTTCGTCGGTGTAGCCAGAGAAATGCCAACCGATCCAAAATTGCCCCTCGACGCCGGCGCCATGCACGCCGACCCGCTCTATCTCACCGCGCTAGCGAGCCTAGGGGTAAGCGTGCCGCCTGGTCCGATGGTCGTCCCTGGCGACAACAGGCCATCGATTGGAGTTCTGCCCTTCACGAACATGAGCGGCGACCAGGAGCAGGAATACTTCGCCGATGGCATCACCGAGGACATCATCACTGAACTGGCGCGCAATCGTGGCCTGTTCGTGATCGCACGGAACTCGTCGTTCATGTTCAAGGGAGCTGCCGTGGACATCGCGCAGGCGGGGCGAAAGCTTGGCGTGCGTTACGTGGTGGAGGGCAGCGTTCGCAAGGTCGCCAAGCGCGTTCGCATCACCGCCCAGCTGATCGAGGCAGCGACCGGAAGCCACGTCTGGGCGGAACGCTATGATCGTGACCTGGAAGACATTTTCGCGGTTCAGGACGAAGTGACTCGAAGCATCGTCGCCGCCGTGCCAGGTCATCTCGAATCCGACATCGTAAAGGCATCACGACGCAAACCCACCGAGAGCTTGGGTGCCTATGACCATTATCTACGCGGTATGGAGATCGTTAACCGATGGAGTGATGAGATCCAAGAGGCCAAGCAGGAATTCGAAACGGCGGTCAGGCTTGATCCGAATTTTGCCCGCGCTCACGCTCTGTTAGGACAAACATACCTTCGCGCCTGGTGGCAGACCGACGCTCCGCATTCATTTCAACTGGCAGACAAAGAAACGGAATTGGCCGTCCGGCTCGACAGCGAGGACAGTACTTGTCTGAGCTTGCGAGGGGTTTTCCTCGTGAATAGCGGAGACTACGACGCCGCACGCGAAGTTTTTCAACGCGCTTTCAGGTTGACCCCTGATGATGTCAATCTCAATGAACGGATGGCTTACTACTTCGTTTGCACAGGACAGTCTGACCAGGCGATTGAAAGCTGCATTAGGACTATCCGTGCCAATCCGATGTTTCTGCCGGCAACTCTGCATGATACCCTTGGTACGGCGTTCATGCTGACACAGCGATACGAAGAGGCCGTCAGGTCGTTTGCCGCGATCAGCAGACCCGGCTTCTATATCCACGTTCGGGCGGCTGGATGCCTGGCTAAGCTTGGCCGTGTCGACGATGCGCAGGCGCAGTGTCGCTTGGCATCCAAACTCAAGCCGGACTGGCCAAGCGTGGATTGGGGGCATGACTACCAAAGCGAAGAAGATAGAGCGATCGAGCGCGAGGTTGTTCAACTGGCTATCGAAGTATCAGGGAATTGATTTTGGGCGCGGAAAGGCTTCCCTGATCGCGTGGGGTGAGAGCTTTGTGCGTTGATAAAGGCACGCGTTTTATTAGCCACAATGTCAGCATCAACCATCCGCCGGCTGCCGCCGACAGCGGAGCTCTTGCCGTACGAGGTCCTCGTATCTCAAAGCGCGAACGACCGCTTTGCGCCCGATGTCGGCCTTTGAGGCCAGCTGCGCCGATTCTCGAAAGCGGACATCATCGACGACAGCGCAGGGGATGCAGCGCAAGCATCACATCGCTGCTTCCTGCTCCATCTCTTTCATGTCTTGAAAGCGGTCCGCAATCCGGGGGTGAACCCGTCCGCCGTCTGCTGCGCCAATGGCCACGACGATCTCGTCCGCGGCCGGTCCGTCGGCGATCTGAAAATTGGCGGTTATGAAATGCGAGCGGCGGCCGTTCTCGCTCTTGTGCATCATCGGCAGCGACAGCAGCGCGCCAGGCGCGTTGCGTGTGTTGCAGAATTCGAGATAGGTCGTGCCGCCGACGGCGTCGCGGAAGACATTGCCGAAGCGCAGCGTGTGGATCATGGCCGAGGCGTGCTCGATCTCGCCGGCGGTTCCGACGGCGGCCGCCTTGCCGTAGCTTTCGATGCGTTCCGCCGGCATCAGCCCAATCAGGCGGCGCGTCAATTCCTGCCCGAGTCGGGGTGCGATGGCGACAATCTCTGGCCGCAAATCCTCGACGAAGCCGCGCCCGGCCCATGGATTGCCCAAGACGGCGGCGACGACGATCGATGTCACCGGCCTTGCGGCCGCCCTGCTGCCTTCGAAGTGTACTTCCTCGATGAAGGTACAGATCTTCCGCAATTCCATGATTTGGCCTCTTCAGTGAAAGCTCAAATCTAGTAGGCGCCGATCGGCGGGTATTCCTCCGGTTCGTAGGAAGAATCGGCGTGCGCCCCGCTTGGAAGCGGTGTAGCGTTGGTACATCCGCGACGGCTAAAATTCGCCCTTCGCGAGTGGCGGAAGATCAGGCGTGGACCACGAGTCGCAAATTCTCTCCTTGCGGGACGCCGCCAGCCTCATCAATTCGGGCGGCGATCTCCAGTCCGTGCTGCGCGACCTCGTGCTGGCGGCCTGCCGTCATGCCAAATGGACGCTGGGCTCGATCATGGGCATCGATGCCCCGCATGGCCACGCCTATGTCATCGTGCGCCACGATCCGACGCTCATTCACCGCACGCTGCCCGACCGCTGGGAACTGGCCACCAGTCCCTCGATCGTCGCGCTCAACCGCAATGAGCCGGTTTATATCAGGGACGCGCGGGTGTCGGAGGAGTTTCCGGGCTATCGCCGCGAGGCCTTCGAGCGCGACTACCGCAGCGTGCTCGTCATGCCGATGAACTGCGTCGACGAGGACGGCCGGCCGATGGTGCTGACCGTCGTCTCGCGCGAAATCACCGAAGTGACGGCGGAGGATATCGCCTTCATCGGCATGATCGTGCATCTGGGCGAGATCGCGGTCGAGAAGCAGCATCGGCTGCGCCAGGAGAAGCAGGCCGGCGAACGCCTGCAACGCGCGCTTTCGGCGCACACCTCGCTTCTGCAGCAGGCCTTGTCGGACGGGTCGGTGGTCTCGCTCGCCGAAAAGGTCAGCGAGTTTCTGCCCAATCCGGTGGTGGTGATCGATTTCCATGCCAATCTGGTCGTCGCCGGTCGTTCCCCGAGCGAGGTGCATTTCGACATCGCCTCCTGGCAGCAGGCGGTGAGCGGAACGCTCAGCCGACAGATCTTCAAGATTGCGCGCGGCGCGTCCGACGGGCGCCACGCCGAGACGCTGTTTGTCGATGACGGCAAGCGCCAGCTCAAGCTCTCGGTGCGCATCGAACCGCTCACCATCGACGCCGAAGTGGTTGGCGCGCTGATGATTTTTCCGACGCCGCAGGCATCGGGCCAACTCGACCAGATGCTGCTCGACAGCACCAAATTCGCGCTCAGCGTGCAGATGATGCGCAGCTTCGTGCGCTTCCGTTTCGAGACGCGTTCGTTGACCGAGCTTTTCCTGGAGGTGGCGGAGCGCCGCTGGCGCGACGAGGCCGACATCGTCAATCGCGCCCGCCGGCTTGGGCTCGACTTGACCGTTGCGCAGAAGATGATCGTCGTCGATCTCGCCGAGCAGGTGAAGGATGGTGCCATCGGCCTTGCCGATCCGCATCATGCGCTCGTGCGTCTCCTGCAGCAGGCAGGCATTGCCGGCACGGCAATCGCGGTGGAGGATGGGCTTGTCTGCCTGGTTCCTGCCGATGCCGGGCAGGACGGCGCGCGCTTCGCGAAATTGCCGCACAGGATCGCGGCCGAGCTCGGCCGCTATTTCGAGCGCGAGCCGGTGGTGGTGCTCTCCGAGGCCTGTGCCGCGCTGGCCGATTATCCGATCGCCTGGGAGCGGTGCCGCCGCATGATCCGGATCGGCCGTTCCTTCGGCCGCACCGGTGTTTTTGCCGGCCAGGATTTCGGTCCGCTGCCGATATTGGTTGCCGCCGCCGACGCTCCCGACGTGCGCGGCTTCGTCGAGGACAGTGTCGGCGCCCTGATCGCGCACGACCGCGAGCACGGCACGCCCTATCTGGACACGCTGTTTGCGTATCTGCGCGAGGGCTGCCGCAGCCAGGCCTGCGCCGACGCCATCGGCCTGCACGTCACCACCTTGCGCTATCGCCTGTCGCGTATCGAGGAACTGTTCGGGATCCGTCTCGACACGCCCGAACAGCGCTTCGCGGTCGAACTTGCGATCCGTCTCAGCGGCATCATCGATAGCCGCGTGCCGGCAGCCCGCTAGACTTCCTTGACCCCGCCACCCCTGTAGCGACACGGCAGCCACCGCAAGCACAGGCTTGTCGCACCTGCATTTGCTCGGGATAACAGCAGCACGCCGCGCCATCTTTCCTACAGACCGGAGGAAGAACGCCGGCCGGCTCCTGCCTAGCTTTCCATCCGACACTTAGGAGGAAAGCAATGGCGGACGCGGTGGCACAAAGGACGATCGATCCGATCGCCTTGCGTCGTGCCTTCGGCACCTTCGTCACCGGCGTCACCGTCATCACCACACGCGACTGCGACGGCAATCCGCGCGGCATGACCGCCAACTCCTTCACCTCGGTCTCGCTTGAGCCGCCATTGCTCCTGGTCTGCGTCGGCAAGGCGGCGGCGAGCTTTCCCGCCTTCAACGAAACACGGTCCTTCGCGGTCAATTTCCTGCATGAAGGCCAGGTCGATGTTT
Source organism: Mesorhizobium sp. ES1-3 (assembly GCF_020164795.1). Taxonomy (NCBI): domain Bacteria; kingdom Pseudomonadati; phylum Pseudomonadota; class Alphaproteobacteria; order Hyphomicrobiales; family Phyllobacteriaceae; genus Mesorhizobium; species Mesorhizobium sp. ES1-3. The sequence goes on along the minus strand of NZ_JAIUGW010000028.1, from coordinate 16,526 downwards.
CTTCAGTGTTCGCGTCCAAAGCGGCGGACAAATTCCAGTCGGTCAACCATGACCGCGCCCACACTGGCGCGCCGATCCTCACCGACAGCCTGACATGGTTCGACTGCACCGTTCACAACCGCATCGAGGCCGGTGACCACATCATCCTGATCGGCCAAGTCCAGGCTTTCGGCACCAGCCCATCGGCGCCGCTCGGATTTTGCCGCGGCCGTTACGCCAGCGTGAAGGATCCGCTGCCTGCCGGCTGGCTGGCCTCGCAGGACATGATCATCGGCTATCTGGTCGAAGCCGGGAACCGCATCCTCTTGCGCAGCGACGGCAAGGGACGCTGGGTGCTGCCGACGGCGCGGCGCCGCAAGGCCGACAGCCAGCTCGTCCTCGATGGCGGCGATGCGCTGAGCCTCGTCCCGGAAAACACCTTTCTCTATTCGGTGTTCGACGTCGCCGACAGCGACCCGGGTTATCTCATCTACCGCGCCGAACTGAGCCGTGAGAGCGCTGAAGCCGCGCTGCCGGATGGCCACGCCTTCTTTTCCGTCGACGCGCTGCCCTATGAGCGGATCGCCACGCATGAACTCCGCGCCATGCTGCGCCGCTATGCGCGCGAGCGCCAGGACAAGCGTTTCGGCATCTACATCGACACCGGTGACGGCGGCCGCGTCGCCATGATCGACGGCCAGTCGCAATCGTGGACGCAGGCCGCGTCCGAATGATGCTCCACGCAGGACAGACAGTATGAAAACGACGGTCGGATCGCTCGAAGGCTCACGCCAGAACCTGTTCATCAACGGTGCGTTCGTGGCGCCGAAAGGTGGGCAGTACATCGGCAGTTTCGACCCGACCACCGGCAAGCCCTGGTATCAGTTCGCCGAGGCCGGTGCCGAGGACGTCGGCGCGGCCGTGGCGGCAGCGCGCGCTGCCTTTGCCGCTCCAGCCTGGCGGCGCATGACCCAGACCGACCGCGGCAGACTGGTGCATCGGCTGGCGGAGCTGGTGCTCGAGCACGCAGACGAGCTGGCGCTGATCGAGACACGTGACAATGGCAAGCTGCTCAAGGAAATGCGGGCGCAGATGCGCGCCATGCCCGACAGCTACACTTATTTCGCCGGGATGGCCGACAAGCTGCTTGGCGACACGATTCCCGTCAACAAGCTCGACATGCTCAACTTCAACCTGCGCGAGCCGATCGGCGTCGTCGGCATGATTACGCCATGGAACTCGCCGCTGATGCTGCTGACCGGCACGCTGGCGCCATGCCTTGCGCTCGGCAACACGGTCGTCGTCAAGCCGTCCGAGCATGCCAGTGCTTCCACGCTCGCTCTGGCCGAGCTGATCATGGAGGCCGGCTTTCCCGCCGGCGTGGTCAATGTCGTCACCGGCACCGGCGCCGTGGCCGGGGACGCGCTGACGCGGCATCCAGGCGTTGCAAAACTCGTCTTCACCGGTTCGACGGCGACGGGCCGGCGGATTGCTGCCAATGCGGCGGAGAACCTTATTCCCTGCTCGATGGAGCTCGGCGGCAAGTCACCGCATGTCGTCTTCGGCGATGTCGACATCGACCATGCCGTCAACGGCGTCGTCTCCGGTGTCTTCGCGGCGGCGGGGCAGACCTGCGTCGCCGGTTCGCGCTGTTTCGTCGAGGCCAGCGTCTATGACCGTTTCGTCGAGGCGCTGGTCGAGCGCACGAGGCGCGTGCGGGTCGGATTGCCGACGCTGGAAGAAACCGACATCGGTCCACTGGCGCTGTCGGCGCAGCTTGCCAAGGTGGAAACCTATGTCGCCTCGGGCGTGCGCCAGGGCGCCAGCATCGCAGCCGGCGGCAGGCGGCCGCAGGCGGCCGAGCTTGCCGGCGGCTGGTATTTCGAGCCGACCGTGATGACCGATACCGATAACGGCATGGACTTCATGCAGGAGGAACTGTTCGGTCCTGTCGTCGGCGTCATGCCGTTCTCGTCGGAAGACGAGATGATCCGTCTCGCCAACGACACACGCTATGGGCTCGCCTCCGGCATTTGGACGCGGGACATCAACCGCGCGCTGCGCTTCGCCAGGAATGTCGAGGCCGGCACCGTCTGGATCAACACCTACCGCGCGTCCTCCTTCATGTCGGCCAATGGCGGCTTCAAGGAGAGCGGCTATGGCCGGCGCGGCGGCTTCGACGCCATGGAGGAGTTCTCGCGCCTGAAGAACGTCGTCATCGACTATTCCGGCGCCATGCAGGACCCCTTCGTTATCCGCCTTCGCTGACCAAACCCGACGCACCGGGGAGACCGACATGAAATTCGCCGTTTCGCTGACCATGGAGCGCTTCTCGCCCGACATGCCGATGTCGAAGGTGAAGAGCAATCTGCTCGACCTGGCGCGCCTGGCCGACGAGGGCGGCTTCGAGACGCTGTGGACGGCGGAGCATCACACGATCGAATGCACGATCTCGCCCAACCCGCTGATGACGCTGACCTGGCTTGCCCAGCATACCGAGCAGATCCGGCTCGGCACCTCGACGCTGGTCGCGCCCTACTGGAGCCCGATCCGGCTGGCAGGGGAGGCGGCACTTTGCGATCACCTGACCGGCGGGCGGCTGGAGTTCGGCATTGCGCGCGGCTCCTACCAATACGAGTTCGACCGCATGGCCGGCGGCATGCCGCAGCAGGAAGGCGTTGCCTATCTGAAGGAGTTGGTGCCGGCGGTGAAGAAGCTGTGGGCGCAGGATTATGCCCATGACGGCCACTACTGGAAGTTCCCGCTCGCCGCCGGCGTGCCGAAGCCGCTGCAGAAGCCGCATCCGCCGATCTGGGTGGCCGCGCGAGACCCTGGTACTTTCGACTGGGCGGTCGGCATCGGCGCCTCGATCCTGTCGACGCCCTTGTCGGCGCCGGCGGCCGAGATCGCCGTGCTCGGCGAGAAATTCCGCAAGGCCGTCGCCGATCATCCAGAGGTGCCGCGCCCGCGCCTGATGATGCAGCGTCGCACCTGCGTCTACGAACGGGCGCAGGACTGGGAGATCGCGGTCGGGCATGCCATCGACTACGGCCGCGCCTTCGAGAACCTGTTCCAGAACATCGGCACCGTGCAAAACGGCTTTCCCGAAGCCGTCCCCTACGAGAGCGTCAAGGGCAAGGACAACTACAATCCCGAGAACATCCGCCGCAACCTGATGTTCGGCACACCGGACGAGGTGATCGAGAAACTGCTCGACTATGAAGCGGCGGGCGTCGACCAGTACTGCCTCGGCCTGACCTTCAACCTGCCGTTCGAGCTGCAGAAGAAGACGATCAAGCTGTGGGTCGACGAGGTGATGCCGGTTTTTGTCGCGCGCGAGCGCGACAGGGCGCGTCAGGCGGCGAGGGCGTGACCATGGCGCGCTCCGGCCAGCTCGATGTCGAGGGCGTGCTGCTCAACTGGCGCCTTGAGGGTGAGGGCGGCGTGCCGTTGGTCTGCATCCATGGCGTCGGCTCCTATCTCGAAGCCTGGAATGGCGTGGCGGGCCAACTGAGAGATCGCTTCGCGGTTCTCACTTTCGACCTGCGCGGCCATGGCCGCTCTAGCCGGGTCAAGGGCCGCTACGAGATCGACGATTTCGTCAAGGAGACGCTGGCGCTGGCCGACCATGTCGGGTTTGCCGCCTTCAATCTGGCCGGCTTTTCACTGGGTGGCCTGATCGCGCAGCGCCTGGCGCTGACGCATGCTGAGCGCCTGCAAAAACTGGTGCTGCTGTCGACGGTCGCCGGCCGCACGCCTGAGGAGCGGCACGCGGTGCGTGGCCGGCTGGCGGCGCTGATGGCGAGCGACGCCTCGGCGCATCATGCAGCCTCGCTGTCGCGCTGGCTGACGGAGGATTTCCAGGACAAGAACCCGGACGTCATCGCCGAGTTGCGCCGGCGTGACGCCGAGAACGACCGCGACTGCTATGCAGCGGCCTATCGCGTTCTGGCCGAGACCGATTTCGGCGGCATTCTCGACCGCGTCACCTGCCCGACGCTGATCGTGACCGGCGAGGACGATCAGGGTTCCAGTCCGCGCATGGCACGGCTGATGCACGAACAGGTGCAAGGGTCGCAACTCGCCATCCTGCCCGGACTTCGCCATTCGATCCTGATCGAAGCGCCGGCTCGGGTTGCCAGCGTGATGGGCGATTTCCTGCTGGACGCTGACCGCGGGAAAGGGGTCACCGCCGATGAATAGCAGCCTTCGCGATGCGGCAGAGAATGTCGGACAGCAGGTGCTGTACGAGGGCTCGCAGGCAACAGGCCGGGACCTTCCCTGTGATCGGGGGAACGGCGACGGCAAACATCCTCCGCGACATCGGAAGACCGGACCGGCCGCGACGTCGCTAAATCCGCGTGCCTTGGGAGAGGACGTCGACCTGGTCGGCACGAAATTGCGACATCACGACCGGCTGAACGGAAGTGACAGCAAGGGACTGAACAACAACAGGGGAATACGCATATGACAATCTGGAACAGACGACTCGTAACGATGGCCGCGGTGGCGCTTGCCCTTGGCGCATATCCTGCTCACGCAGGCGCGGCGCTCGACCGCGTGATGGCGGCCGGCACGCTCAAGGTGGCGACCGATGCCAACTGGGCGCCGCAGTCCTTCGTGAATGCCAGCAACGAGCTGGACGGCTTCGATGTCGACGTCGCCAAGGCGATCGGCAAGCACCTCGGCTTCAAGGTCGAGTTCATCACGCCCGGCTGGGACATTATCACCGCCGGCCATTGGGCAGGGCGCTGGGACATGCATGCCGGCTCGATGACGCCGACCAAGAAGCGCGCCGAGATCTTCGATTTTCCGGCAGTGTACTATTACACACCGGCGGCCGTTGCCGTGCACAAGGACAGCAAGGCCAAGACGCTGGCCGACCTCGACGGCAAGGTGGTCGGCGCCACCAGCACCTCCACTTTCGAGGCCTATGCCAAGAAGGATCTGACGCTCGACGCCGCCGGCGCGCCGCCATTCGAGTACAAGCTCAACCCGAAGGAGGTCCACTCCTACGAGAATTCGACGACCGCCTTTGACGACCTTCGCCTCGGCGACGGCGTGCGCCTCGACGCGGTGGTCTCTTCACTGCCGTCGATCCTCGATGCCGAGAAGGCCGGCTACCCGATCAAGCAGGTGGGCGATCCGGTCTTCTACGAGCCGCTTGCGATCGCCATCGAACGCGGCGATCCCGAACTCTCCGCCAAGATCGCCGACGCCGTGAAAGCGATGAAGGCGGACGGCACGCTGAGCAAGCTTTCCGAAAAGTGGTACGGGCAGGATTATTCGAAGACAAACTAGCCCCTCAAAAGGCGGCGTGCCCCCGGCAGGCCGCCGAACAGCCGGTGCTCAAAAATGCTCTATCCGGATACCGTCGAAGCCGAAATCCTCGTCCACAAACCCTGGTTCGTGGCGACGATGTTCGGCGTCGTTCTGCTGCTCTTCATGGCTTTCAACATGTCGGGCACCAGCTTTGCCGAACTGATGCGTCCGGTGATCGGCGAACCGTCGGTGAGTGGCTTCTACGGCCGCTTTGCCATTGCCTTCGCCATAGCGGTGATCTTCACCTTGAACGTCGTGCTGATCGGTTTCGCGCCGCTCAAGTTCCAGATCGGCATCGTCTGGCTCGAACTGCTGCTCCTGTTCATCGCCTTCTTCGAGACGTTCCATCTCAGCCTGCCCTTCATCAGGGAGAAGCTGCCGTTCCTGATCAGCCAGGGCGTTGTCACCACGCTCTACGTCTCGGCGATTTCCATCGTCATCGCCTCGGTCATCGCGGTCGCCGGCGCGGTTGCCAAGCTTTCCAGCAATGGTTTCGCTTACGCCATCGCCAGCTTCTACACCTCCTTCTTCCGCGGCCTTCCGCTGCTCATGCAGGTGTACCTGATCTATCTCGGCTTGCCGCAACTCGGCTTCGTTATCAACGCGGTGCCTGCCGGCATCCTGGCGCTGTCGCTCTGCTACGGCGCTTACATGACCGAGATCTTCCGCTCCGGCATACAGAGCATCGATCGCGGCCAATGGGAGGCGTCGCGCTCCATGGGCTTCGGCTTCACACTGACCATGCGCCGCATCATCCTGCCGCAGGCGCTGCCGGTCATCATTCCGCCGACGGGCAATCAGTTCATCTCGATGCTGAAGGATTCCTCGCTGGTCTCGGTCATCGGCGTGTGGGAGCTGATGTTCCTGGCGCGCACGCTCGGCCAGAAGACCTTCCAGCACATGGAGATGCTGATTTCGGCCGCCATGATCTACTGGATGCTGTCCATCTGCCTCGAACTGATCCAGGCGCGGATCGAACGGCATTACCACAGGAGCAAGGTGCGATGAGTGCTCAGGCCATCATTGAAGCCAAGGCGGTCTCCAAATGGTACGGCCAGTTCCACGCGCTGAAGGACATCAACCTGACGGTCCACAAGGGTGAACGTATCGTCATCTGCGGCCCATCTGGCTCGGGCAAGTCGACACTGATCCGCTGCTTTAACCGCCTCGAGGCGCATCAGTCCGGCGACATCGTCGTCAACGGCGTTGCCCTGCATGGCAAGATGAGCAATGTCGCCGCCGTGCGCTCCAACGTCGGCATGGTCTTCCAGCACTTCAACCTGTTTCCGCACATGACGGTGCTGATGAACTGCATGGCCGGCCCCATGTGGGTGAAGGGCGTGACGGAAAAAGAGGCGCGCAAGACCGCGCTCAAGTTCCTGGAACGGGTCCGCATTCCCGAGCAGGCTAACAAGTTCCCCATCCAACTGTCCGGCGGCCAGCAGCAGCGCGTGGCGATCGCCCGCAGCCTGTGCATGAAACCCGATGTCATGCTGTTCGACGAACCGACCTCAGCGCTCGACCCGGAAATGGTCTCCGAGGTGCTCGAGACGATGACGGGGCTGGCGCGCGACGGCATGACCATGGTGTGCGTGACGCATGAGATGGGCTTTGCCCGGGCGGTGGCAGACCGGGTCATCTTCATGGACGCCGGCCAGATCGTCGAGGAGGGCACGCCCGACGAGTTCTTCAGCCGCCCTTGCCATGATCGAACGAAGTTGTTCCTCAGCCAGATTTTGAAGCATTAGCCTTCCTGGAAATGGCTGCGTTTCGACCTGAAGTTCGGGAAACGGAAGGTCCGCTTTCGGCCCCCAAGCCGACATGGCCGCTCTGCACCTCACAACGATCCGATGGGAGAAGCGGGTGGTGGCGAGATGAGTAGGATGTCCGGGATCCTCTTAACGTGTTGTTCATCAATCCTATAAAAGTCTTGGGTTAGAATAAATATACGAGCTTGCTAATGTGTAATTCGTTACCGCAATAATCCGACCTGAGATTTTCATTTATTGATGCGCAATAATTTTCATCGGGGGGTACTCAGATGACCGATGCAGTCTTCCTACCTGCAATCGAAGGCGACGCATTGTTCCGCTACCGTACAGAAGTCACTGGCGAGAACGGTGGGACGCCAACAGACCCGTCCTACTCACCACAGGACGGGACGGTCCCTTTCTATCGCCTCAGAGCGAACAAGACTGACCGCTTCCAGGCGGCTGGATTATCGTTATGACTTCAACCATCGAGCTTCAGGTCAGCGCCCAAAAGTTCACCGACCAGGTGCTCCAGACGCTGCTCGCGACACCGCGCCCGCTCCCAGACTCCTACCTCGGGATGCAGCTACAGCGGGTGCGCTACCGCGGTGTGAGCCTCCGCCGCGACGTGGTCGCGTCCTACCGCCTATTGCATGTCAACGCCAGCCACGACCAAGGTCCCGGGTACTACGATATCAGCGCTCGGCAGACGCAACTGGCTGTCGACGTTACCGTCGAGATAACGGCCGAGGCTAACATTGCAGCACATCCGAACCGTCTCGCGACTCCCGACGTAACCGTTGATGGCACGCTCGTCTTCGATCTCGAAGTCAAGCAGTCCTCGATCGGGGTGCTGGCGCTCGATACGACGTTTCGCGACCTTGAAGTCGGCATCTCGTTCCCGTCGATCGCGGGCGTCGCCGACCCGAAGCAGTGGGCGATGGACCAACTGAAATCGCATCTCGACCTGAAGCCGATCAAGCTAGATCTCTCCGACACGCTCGCCAAGGGCCTGCAGTTCTGGAATCAGGGGATCGCCCTCGACGCGACGGGCAACGCGCTGATCATCCGCGCCGAGGTGGCCGACGACGGCAATCCCTCTCGCTGGACCGACTTCTACAACGGCGCGATCACGGAGAGACTCGGCGGCGACGACTGGGCCGTTGTCGCACTCCCGCAGGACCTGAGCCTCACGATCCAGACGCAGATCTGGGGGCGGCTCACGCAGGCGCTCGGCCAGTACCGGGTGCGCACCGTCGATGTGCAGTATTCCGGCCACGGCGACCGCGCCTCCTTCACGATCACGCCGTATCTTGAGGTGTGGGAGGACGGCGTCGAGGTGATCGTCAACGTCGTCTCCGCCTCGTTCGGTATCTCGGTCGGATTCGAGACCGGCAAGGTAGTAATCGAAATCGACGCCTCCGCGGCCGACGACCTTGCCGACGGGATTCGCGCCGTGATCGCCGGCCTCGTCGCAGCGTTCGTGCCGCTCGCCGGCTGGCTCGCGGCTATTGTGCTCAACGAGGTGCTAGGCGTCCTGCTCGACGAGGCATCCCAAGCCATCGCCCAAGCCGCCTCCGGGATCGACGGTCTTCCGGAGGGCACGATGGTCGAAGAGATCGGCCGCTTCAAATACCGCGCCCGCATTCCGTTCACGGCACCGAGCGCCCTCCCTGGCGCGATCACGACGTTCTCGGCCGATGCCGAAGCGGTAACCGTCGGCGGCACATGGAGCGTGTCGAACCTAATCCCCGGCGAGTTGAAGGTGACCACGTCGCGGTTCGCCCGAAATGCTCCGTTCGTGTCATGCGGGGTGCTGGGCTACTCCACACTCGAGGCATTCGACGCCGACCCAGCCGGCTCGATCAGCATGCACTCCGAGGCTGAGCTCACGTCGACCGGCACGGCGCCCGTATCGGTCGACAAGGTCATTTCCGTGCGCATGCCCGCCACGGACGGCAGCACCGGGCTCACCTTCATCCCCGGCGGTAGCGCGCTGCCCTCGAAGCTCGAGCTCGACGGGCCAGGCTCGCTACAGCTCGCCGAACCGATCGTGGTCGAGGTCCGCACCAGCATCGGCGTGGTGCGGCTGAAGTTCGACCAAGTCGCCAGCACAGTGATCACCCCGCAAGAACTGAAGCGGTTGCGATCGCAGATCAAGGCGAACCTGGCCTACTGCGACGCCGAGGAGTTACCGATCTGGTGGCTGAAGAAGCACGATCTGATTCCGGGCGGCCCGGACCTCACGGCCGAGGAGATTAAGGCGAAGCTCCTGGAGGAGACCGTCACCACCATTCCCGCCTATTACTAATCCCTCCTGGTCGCAGGCGCTCGTTCCGTCTCGCAAAAGCTCCCCTGCCTTCAAACCCGCTCCGCGAGCAGCACTTGCCGGAATGACGATCACGCCATATGAGCCAGCTTCGCGGGTGGCGATGCTGCTGGTGGCCGGGAACTAGTTGTCAGTCAGCGCGCGCCCTCAAGGATCCGATCCCTGAGTAGGAGGCCCGCTTCATAGCGGACCTCCAGAAGTGCACTATTCGAAAGCCATCTCAGCAAGGCCGCGACGGATCGACGTGATACGGTCAGCTTCAACCGGAGTGTCGTCCCTGGATTCAAGATCGAACCGCAGCCGATCCAGAATCGCAATGGCAGCAAGCCGATTGCCGCGAACGAGCTTTTCCTCGTCGGTCAGTTCGTCCCAGTCGTCGCAATCAGGGAGAATATTGCCCCTCCCGTCACGTTCGAACGGCATATAAGGGTGCTCATTGATATGAGGCCAGTGGGAGGCGGACTCGAGGAGGCGCGCCGCAAACTGCGGATTGTCGCCCTCATGGACCTTCGCAAAATGCTCATATAAATCGCGGATGCCGATCGACCAACTCCGAGAGTTGGTCCTCTTGTAGACTTCATCGCAATGCGGGAAGACGAAAACGCTGCCGTATTCGCAATAGTAAGCGTTGGTATCCATGTTTTATTCTCTCCTGAGTTACTCAAGGCTGGCGCTCGGCCAGAGCCTTGTCATCGGATGGACGCAGGAGGGTAGGGCCGAGAAGGACTGGTTCCGCGCCCGAGCGAAGTAATCCCTGCAATGATTTGTGCTGAAACCCTCGGAAAGATGCGCAAGGGCCGGTGTCGGCTGGACGATCGCGACAGAAGAGGGCGCCGGACGGGTGGTCATCGAGTGTATCCTGTGTGAATGCCGCGCTATGCGGCTCGAGCGTTACCTCCTTTATAGCGGACAGTCATCTGCAGTGCGGCATTTGCCTCTGCCGTGCGCGGTAATCGAGCTGACGTTTGTCTCCTGGCGACCGTCGAGAGGGAGACTGTCCACTTCCCCGAGAAAAACCGTCCGCATTCCAGTTGAGCTGCTTTCTATAAGTGGCACGGCAACCAAAAAATGGAGATTTTTATGAGTTGTCGTTCCCCCAACAAGGTCACTGGCAAGTGGTTCCGTGTGCCGTCGCAGCGGGATCAGCAGGATACCTACACGGGCTTGGCCGCTTTCATCGCTGAAGTGAATACGGCAGGCTTTGCTGCAGGGCGGTGCATTGATGGAGTGGCGGGTCTACTCGTACCTCAAGTTTGTGCTTGAGAAGACTGCGCTGCCTACCGATCGGTATCGCAACTGGATCCAGTATGATGAAACTCCCGGACTGGGCGACTGCGCCCGCGCTCTGGCAGCCTTCAACATTTCGCATGCGAGGGCGCAGACTATTCTCACTGCATTGGAGGCGATCGAACCCTATCCTTCGAAGAAGCCGGTCGAAGAATATCAGATCGGAATCATTCTGCGGGAAGCCGGGATCACGCCGGTCGGTTAAGGAAGAACCAGTCTCGCTCACTGCTGTTCGGAGTGGGTGAGCTATTTCTGAGATGTCAGCAAAGCTGTAGCAGCAGGAACATGCACTGCGCGACGCAGGGGCGGCCACCGGTGAGCGCCGCATCTTAAAAGCACGAGGAGTGCAGGGATGCCGGAACGCTTTCTGGTGACGCTCTACCACGAAAATCCGGGTGGGACCGGAACCCCATTCCCGTCCATAGCGCGTCTATTGTTTATATATGTATCTGTATATCTACGTATTAAACAAAAGGACGCGATGCGGACGGGAATGAGGGCGCTCCGGTCCCACACTTGCGTGCCTAATGCGCCACACGTTTCACGAGCACCGGCACCTCTTGAATCGACGCGTCACAATGAGGCACAAACGCCCCTTGTTTCACTAGCTGCTTTCGAATTAAACGCCGGACGTGCCGCGCACCCGCTCTGGGTATGACAACTCTAAACTTCTTTCAGTCTTGTCACATGAATTCACCGGTCCCAATCCCATTCTTCGTCTTTGCGTATGTTTCACGGAGACCGCGGTCAATCGACGAAGGCGTCAACCTCCCGGCCATTCAACGGCAGCTTTTGAACCTTAACAGCCGTGCCACCGCCTTAGGACGAACTCTTGGGCGGCGGTTCATGGTAACGACGACTTATCGTAAAAAGGCCTTCAGCGATCATAACGCGTTCCACGAGGCTGTGAGCTTTGCGCGAGAGGACAACGCTGCGCTCTTTGTCGGAAATCTGGCTGACCTTCTAAGCGGAGTTCCTCTTGAGCAGTTCCCGAGTTCGGTACAACGTCTCGACGCTCTGGATATCGATGTATACGACGCCGCAACCGGTCGCTTGTGGCGGGATTTTGAGCCAACGACTAGAACCGCCATTCACGGGATGACTATCGCGCGTCACCAACTTGGGAAGAAAAGAGCGCGACGCCGAAAGAAAGCACCAAAGGCCAAGGGAAACATATCCCGAAATCAGGCTCTCGGCGCCTATGCGAACAAGCGACGATCTTTGCGCACTGCTGAACGGATCAGGCCAGTCGTTGAGGAGATGAAAGCAGGCCTCGCGAGTGGTGAGCAACTGTCGCCATCAGCACTCATGCATCGCCTTAACGATCTAGGGGTTAAGGGTCCGCGATCCGACCGATGGTCCTTGAACGCGTCGAAGCGCTGTCTGCAAATACTCGCTGGCAGGCCTGTAGCCGGCAGATAGCTGGTCGGGCATCGCTCGTGATGATCGCACGCGTCGCTCGAGTCAGGAATATACCTGGGTGACACACAGGTCGTCACCAGTGCGTTCCGAAGCTCTCATCGCAGTCACTGGCTTGTGCGCGCTCGGAACGCACCTGAGAGCTCCCCGTAGCGAGGGCACGTTACGCCTATCAAGTATGCCATTGCCAATCTTTGGACCGCCCATCGCCGAAGTTGATCTTCATTGTTGCTGAAAGGGGCTACGGACGGAACGCATGCTGAAGCGCCGACACATCATTCGAACATGGTGAGGCTTTTGACTAGCCTGGCGAGATAAACCGCTGTTGCTGTTCCGCAGCGATTTGGTCGCGTACCAGAGCGCCTACAACTTCTTTTTTTGCAGATCTTCGACTACGCCAACCGCCGTTCAGAAGCATTTTCTGTTCTATCCGCGCCTCACGCCGCTGTTTGAGGTTTGGGCGGGAGCGCTCGAAAGTCACGCAGACACACAAGAAACGAAGAGCAACGTCGTCAGGACGATTTCCAGATTTCCAGATGCCGAGGCCGGTCTTGCGCGTCAAGGCTTGCTCGCGGAAAGCCTAGTCTCACGCACAGGCCACAATAGCTCGGGTGGTTAGCTGCGGGTGTCTTCCCTCCGGATAATTGCGAGTTCATGGGAGGCGAGGGGGGCACCAGTCTGGCCCAAGCATGACGAGGGCAGGCCGAAATGCCTCCTTTGCAGAATTCGAACGTTCAGTCGAATAGGTCGTTGGTGTCGAGATATGCTCGCCACCGCGATAGAACACCACCCGTTGGAAGCGATTCTTTAGAGCCAGGGCCGCTGTGGTTTCATTGGAGCCGCGGTAGCAGAAAAATACATATTCGGCCTTGCAGGGTAAGGCGTTCAGTCTTCTCGCAGGGCACGTCAGCAGCGCGTTCCGATAGTTGTGCGCAGCTTTGTGCGCTGAGCGTGTTCCCGTCGCTGTATGAGCTTGCCAGTGCGTTCTGTTCATCGATCCATTAGAGATCTGACATGTTGACACTAAGCTCAAAAAGCTGATTTCGAGTGAAAAGTGCCAACCAAACGTAAAACTCTGTCAACATTCCGCAACATGGAGGGTCATTTTGGGCCCTCGATATTGTCGGGTCAGACCTCGCACGTAAACATTTGAATGGGTTCACGGGGAGTTTTGTTGCCACCTTCAACCAGAATGTTGTCGTTCAGCAGGTCCAGTGACAACATTCAAGCCAGGATCGGAGGTGTGAATCTCAGTTCCGATGGGCTGGCGGGGGGGAATTGCCAGTGGCGTCTCGCTGCAAGCGGTAGAGGAGGTTTGGGGCCAAAAATTGCGGTGGTTGCAAAAAGCATCCCCATCGCATCTGCTCGTCCATCCTAGGACATCGATGGAACTCCACGGGAGATGCTTTTCTCGTGCACCTGAGGATAAAACGCTGGCCATTCCCCGATTTTTATCGAGCCAGTTTCCCGATTCGGATGGCGGCGATGCCCCGGCTGGCTGACCAGTGCGCGTTGTCTTCGCTTTTTTGGGTGCGAAAATGACGAGCAATTGCTGTCAGAGCCGGCGGTGAGGGCAGCCATGGCAAAGACACCGAATTCCTTAGAATTGTCCTGCTAGCCCGCGCCTTAATGCTCGGGCGCAACCGTAAATGGTTAATAAAAAGGATCACATGAAACACCTGGGATGGCTAGGCAGCTAGGCAGCTATCAAACAGGTGAGCGCTATTAAGGTTTGTGCCAAGGCGCTCGCTCAACTGCTTCCAGATTGCTGCCGCGGTCGATCAGATCCCTCACATCATCCGCGTCGAGACCAAACCTCCGGGCGAAAACCGCTACCTCGTATTCCTCGTTGTCGAGGAGCACGGATGAACCTAGTGCGCGGAGAACAGGTGCATAAACACGCCGATGCAGAGTCCCCATATAGCCGCGAGTCGCGGGAACGGGGATAAAGAGGTCCTCGGGAAGGGGCATCGCGCGATCCTCTACGCCGTAGAACGCTCGCACTGATGAACGTGGAGATTTGTCCCCTGCGGGCTTCTCTTTGCGATCGGCTACCTGCTCGGCGAAAATGCGAGCATTGCGGTTTCTGATCCGCTCCTGAAGCTCCAACATTCGAGTGTCTAGAGCCTCTTCCGCCTTGGTTATTTTAGTGAGGCGGCGGGAGGCCAGAATCCGACTTATGAGTGCCCAGGCACCAATCGCTACCAGTGCAGCCATGAAGATCAAGAATGGCGTGCTCATCGCAGGAATACCTCGTTGAGGACCGCTCTACCCACTGAATGTAGGACGAACGCCAGCCCTAAGCAACTTATGGTGGCTACGACGAGCTCTGAGCCGGTCAGCGCAGCCATCAGGGTAGTGTGGTAGAGCACCCCAACTCCGGGCCCGATGAGGCCCAAAGTCAGTAGGGATGTAGACGCTCGATCAAGGGCATTTGCGGTGAACTTTGCCAGCTCGCGTTCACGCTCCCTCTGTTTCCTTAGGGCTTCCACTTCTCGCTCGATCGCTACTCCCTCGTCCGTGATAGCTTGGAGCTCGTCCGGGGGCTCATCTTCGTTGCTTGCGGTCTCTGGGGCTCCCCGAAACCCTGCCAACAAACCTTCCTCGGCTTCCAGCACCTTCCTTCGCTTTGGCGGATCCTCGTTCTCTGCCACCTTCGCCCCCTTTAAGCCGTTTCCTTAGGTGTTAACCTAGAACTCGATCGTGGGGAACAGCTTGCCCTCAAGGGCAAGGACGCGTGCCTCGGCAGCGTCTTCCTCGGTCAGCTCAACCAGCTCGGTGACGGCCTTCTCATCCTCGACCAGGAACTCCAGCGGGGTGATGTCGTGCATGAGGCTGTGGGCGCATGCCTGCTTGGGGTCATCGGCTTCCACATGCGCGGCGAAGAGGATTTGCGCCAAGCATCGTTGCAGGACTTCAGAGAGGAATAGCCTGCCCGCTCGTCCGTTTCATTTATATTAGCGCCGGTGTATATAGGTATAATGCGAGTAGCGTGCCAAAGGGCCTTTGTTTTCGAAAGGACATTTGCGCGATGAGTCATTTGGGCGGCGAGCCGGTTCGTGATCCTGCAGACCTCGGCTTCGACAAGGCGCGGCTGGAACGCCTGAAGCTGTGGATGCAGCGCTATGCCGACACCGCGCGCTGGCCGGGCGGTGCGGTGCTCATCGCTCGCCACGGAAAGCTCGCCTTTTTCGACTGCGCCGGGCACGCGGACGTCGAGGCCAAGCGCCCTTGGCGGCGCGACCTCATCGTCCGTATCTACTCGATGACCAAGCCTGTCACCGCCGTCGCGCTGATGATGTTATACGAAGAGGCGCGAATTCATCTTGATGATCCAGTCGAAGCTTACCTACCGGAATTCAAAGGTAGGCAACTTCTGATGCCAGGCGCAACGTCGCTCGACCAAACCGTGCCCGTCAAAACGAGGATGACGATCCACCATCTTCTAACCCATACAGCTGGCCTAAGCCTTTTTACGAACCCCGGATTGCTCGGTGAGGCGTATGCCAAAGAAAAACTCGGCCTTGCCTTGGCCTACGGCGGGCTCGACAAGATGGTGGGCAGGATCGCTGAGCTGCCATTGGAATGGGAGCCGGGAACGAGATGGCAATACAGCACCGGGTCCGATGTCATCGGCCGCATCGTCGAAGTCGTTTCCGGAATGACGCTCGACAAATACTTCGCGACGCGGATCTTTGAGCCCCTCGGCATGAACGACACCGGCTTCTCTGTGCCGGACTCTGGGATCAGCCGTTTCCCTCCGCTCTATGAGGCTACGGCCGGTGGGATGGCCTTGCACGAAGCGCCGGAGGTTTCGGCGTGGCGTCAAGGCAAGGTTGATACGTTCTGCGGCGGAGGCGGACTAGTCGGAACCATCGACGACTACTGGCGGTTCGCCGAAATGCTACGTGCTGGAGGTGAACTCAACGGCGAACGCATCCTTAGTCCCCGCACTTTGAGATTGGCGGCGTGCAATCACCTGCCGGGCGACCTTGCCTCGTTGGCAACCGAGGTTTGGGCTGAGACCCAATTTGATGGCGTCGGGTTCGGTTTGTTGGGCTCCGTCGTCCTCGATCCGGCCAAGGCACAAATTTCGGCCCAGGTGGGAGACTATGGCTGGGGCGGCGCGGCAGGCACTTTCTTCTGGGTGAGTCCGGTCGAGGACTTGGTCGTCATTCTCTTCACGCAGCTGCTGCCTTCGAGCGCCATTCCGGTGCGCAAAGAGCTGCGCGCCCTCATTCATGGCGCGTTGACAGGGGCCTGAAGACGCAGGCGCGGCCGTCGATGACCTCGAGCAATTCGTTGCGGCTGGTCATGGATTGCTGCCTTTCTGCAAGTCTTCTCGCCTTGGTCTCGGCTATGTAGTCGCCGGTGAACTATCCGCAAGGCTTTGATCTGGTTTCCTAATCGGTGAGGAATGCGGGAATAGCGTTGCAACA
>NZ_JAIUGW010000027.1:0-85909 GCF_020164795.1 Mesorhizobium sp. ES1-3 | reverse complement strand
TCACTCCCACATCTTCGTGGTCAGAGTGAATCACGAACCAGGAGCTGTCGCGAGCCCTTTTTCAACAGCCTGCTAGAGGCCAACGCGGGCTTGGTATGATGCGTACAAAAAGAGCCGGCCTGTCGAGGATCATATTCCGGATAATCGCCTTTTAGGCGGCGATTGTGTATTTGACAGACCCAATGGTGCGATAACACCATTCACGGAATAATTAAAATGGTAAACAGTTAAGGTGCAGCGGTCGATTCTCAGGATGTAGCCGCTCAGAATGAAGCCCGTCCCGGGTCGCTACTGTGGCGGGCTTTTTATTGGGTTTGAACAGGGCAGCGTTGGCGCGCCCCTTCGTACCAAGGCAAGGACGAGACGCCGTGGACCAGCCGCCTCAAAAACGCGCATTGAATCTGCCGGCCAACCCGCTTTAGGCAGAGGAATCGACCGGCTGACCGGAGGCGGCTCGGCGGTTTGGGGGGACATAAATACTGGCAAAACCGCCGAGCCTGACTGGCGGCGGCAGATTTGGGGATTTGGTCGCCGTCAGCTTTGACCATAATAGCGCAGGATTGGCGGGGTGGCGTCATTCGAATGCCGGGCAGCATTTCCGCGGGGCGTGGTCGCGAAGAACCGCTATCGCTGCCAGAAGCCACGGTGCACCGCGACCAGTTCGTCCGCAATTTCGGGGAAGGGGCCGTGAACCTCGATCTTCTTCTGTCCAGAGCCGAGCACGACGCGCGAGGACAGGCTCATCGTCGGGTTTTCGGGATGGTCGCCGGTCAGCGCGAGAAGCTCGGTCTCCTCGAAGCCATAGACCAGCCGCCCGATATTCGCCCAGTAGAGCGTTCCGGTGCACATCGCACAGGGCTCGCCGGTCGAGACCAGCGTGCAGGTCCAGAGAAACGCCGGCGAATAGGCTGCCGCCGCGCGCCGTGCGAGTTCGGTCTCGGCGTGATGAACGGTGTCGATGTTGCCTTGGCGCATGAGGATCGCGTCGTCGGGACCGACCAGCACCGCACCGAACGGATGATGGCCGTGCGCTGCAGTCTCGCGAGCGACCGCATCGGCGGTGCGAAGGTGGGCGAGCATCTGGTCGCGGGTCATGCACTCTCTCCGGTCATTGGGTCACGGGCAAGCGGGACCAGCGGCTGTGCTTGTACCCTACGCTCATATTAGAGCGTGCAATATACTGCACGAACCAATGCTGGCGGCTTTCACGAGCGCGTGGCAAGGCGGCTGGCGCCGCCTTCGCCCAGGACACCTTCCTCGACACGCTGTCGACCGCTCCTGCGGTGCGGTTTGTCGCCGGCCAACGCCGCCCCCGCCATATCATCCAGGATCGGGCAGTCCGGCCGCTCGTCGCCATGGCAGGCATGAACGAGCTTCTGCAGCGTCGAGCGCATCGATTGCAGCTCGCGCACCTTCTCCTCGATGGCTGTGACGTGGGCGGCGGCGATCGCGCGCACGTCGTGGCTGGCGCGGCCGCGATCCCTGTAGAGCGCCATCAGTTGGCGGCAGTCGTCGATGGAAAAGCCGAGGTTGCGCGCGCGGCGCAGGAAGGCCAACCGGTGGATGTCGTCGCCCGAATAGTCGCGGTAGCCATTGGCGGCGCGCGCGGGCGCGATCAGGCCGATTTCCTCGTAGTAGCGGATGGTCTTGGCCGGCAGGCCTGAGCGGTTGGCGGCGTCGCCGACATTCATGGCGGGTCCTCGGTTTTGCGAGGCCTGCGATTCAGGCCCATTGAATTTCCTTCACAATCCGGTGAAGCATGTTGCCGAAATGCCATAGTGATACGCATACCAGCATGTAGGTCCCTGCATATAGGCATCGTGTGCTTGGCAAGCAAAGCAAATGCCAGCATGAATGATGGTGAGAAAGCGGCCGACTCGTGCCGCTCTGGTTTAGGCGGGGCACCGGATCACCACATGCGCATGAAGTCGCTTGCAATAGTCGCCGCACTGGCGTTGTCCACCGCTATTGCCGGTTGCAGCACCATCGGCGGGCAGATCTTCTCCAACGACTATGGCGCGGTGACCGATGCCGGTTACCAGCTGCCGCGCATCCCGATCGAGAAGGTGCCTTCGAAGTACCATCGCCAGGAAGTCAATTACGACACCAAGGAAAAGCCGGGCACCATCATCGTCGATACGCAGAACAAGTTCCTGTACTTCGTCGAGGGCGGCGGCCGGGCAATCCGCTACGGTATCGGCGTCGGCCGCGAGGGTTTTGAATGGCACGGCACCGCCCATATCGCCATCAAGCGCGAATGGCCGACCTGGACCCCGCCCTCGCAGATGATCAAGCGCCAGCCCGAACTCGCCAAGTTCGCCGGCGGCATGGATCCGGGCCTGAAGAACCCGCTCGGCGCGCGCGCCATGTACCTGTTCAACAAGGGCGGTGACATGGGCTACCGCCTGCACGGCAGCCCGGAATGGAACTCGATCGGCAAGGCGATGTCGTCGGGTTGCATCCGGCTGATGAACCAGGATGTCATCGACCTCTACGATCGCGCCGAGGTCGGCGCCAAGGTCATCGTTCTTTAGGCCATGATGCCGGAAAGCCTGTCCGCTTTTTCGGCATATCGTGGTTAGACTGGAAGTCGCCTTTCATACGCGGACCGTCTAGGCAACAACGGACGTCCCAAACAAAAAACCGGGCAATTCGGCCCGGTTTTTTGTTGTCTGTTTTGTGGGAAATTACCGATTAGGAAACCTGTTCGACCTGCTGCACTTCCGGCACGAAATGGCGAAGCAGGTTCTGGATGCCGTGCTTCAACGTCGCCGTCGACGACGGGCAACCGGCGCACGCACCTTTCATGTGCAGGAACACGGTGCCGTTCTCGAAGCCGCGGAAGGTGATGTCGCCGCCGTCCTGCGCCACCGCCGGGCGCACCCGCGTATCGAGCAACTCCTTGATGGTGATGACGAGCTCCTCGTCGGCCTTGTCGTAGAATTCGCCGGTCTGGCTGGTCTCGGCGGCGGGACCGGCCTTGGCCATGACAGGCGCGCCGGACATGAAATGCTCCATGATGGCGCCGAGGATCGCCGGCTTCAGGTGCTGCCAGTCCGGGCCGTCCTTGGACACGGTGATGAAATCGTAGCCGAAGAAAACACCGGTGACGCCGGGGATTTCGAACAGCCGGCCAGCCAGCGGCGAGGCCGTCGCCGCACTGTCGGCATCGCGGAAATCGGCGGTGCCTTCGAGCAGCACTTCCTTGCCGGGCAGGAATTTCAGCGTCGCCGGATTGGGCGTCGACTCGGTCTGGATGAACATGGCCGTCTCCATGCCCGTTTGGGCAACTAGTTTGGAATAGTTCTAAATAGGCTCTATCGGCTGGACATTCAAGCGAAACGCATCGCCGGAACGGCTGGCTGGCGGAATGTTTTTGCCGTGGCCCTTCGAAACCCGACAAGCACTATCCTTCAACCTCGACGCTCAGTTGTCCATTTGTCCGCAGGATGGTTACCTCGGCCCCGTCGGCGGTCCGCCTGAATTCGAGGTCGGCGCTGCCATCACCGACGCGCAGCCCGTGAAGCGCTATGTGCTTTGCAAAGTCGGGCAGGCGAGGCCGCACCACCCGCAGTTTCCCGGCGAATGCGTCGGGCTCCAGCCCGAGGCACGTGGTCACCAGGAACGGTATCGCTCCGGCTGCCCAGGCCTGCGGGTGGCAAGCCACGGGATAATGCACCGGCGCCTGGAAATCCTCGCGTCGAAAGCCCGCCATCGCCTCGGGCAGCCTTTGGTGGCGAAAGTGCGCGGCAGCCTCGGCAATCGCGGTGAAGATCCGCAGCGCCGCTTCATCCTCGCCATGGTTTCGACAGCCGGCCGCCAGCAGCGCATTGTCATGCGGCCAAACGGTTCCGAGATGGTATCCGACCGGATTGTAGCGCCGTTCCGCCGTCGACAGGGTGCGCACGCCCCAGCCGCTGAACATGTCGTCCTGCATCAGGCGCGCCACGGACCGGTGCCCCTTGTCCTCGTCCGCGATACCGGTCCACAGCGCGTGCCCGGGATTTGAGGAGACGACTTCGGCCCGGCGGCCTCCGGCCTCCAGGGCGAGGACGAAGATGCCTTGCTCCTCGCACCAGAAGTCACGGTTGAATCGTTTCCGAAGCATCTCTGCTTCATGGCGAAGCTGGCTTGCCCGATCGGGCTCTCCGGCGCGCTCGTAGAGATCGGCAATCGCCCGCTTCGCGGCAAAGACGTAGCCCTGCACCTCGACCAGCGCTATCGGCGGCTTCGCAAGGCTGCCGTCGGCCCTGACGATGGCGTCGCCTGAATCCTTCCATCCCTGGTTGACCACGCCTTTCTCGGACCGGCTGCGATATTTGAGGTAGCCGTCGCCATGGTTGTCCCCGGCCTTCGCGATCCATCCCAGCGCGCGTTCCACCGGCTCCCGCAATTCGCGGAACAGACCGAGGTCGCCGGTCCACGCCGCATGGCGGCCCAGAAGCAGCAGGAAGAGCGGGGTTGCGTCCACCGTGCCGTAGAATTGGGCGTGCGGAACGTCGCCGGCCCGGGCAAGCTCGCCGACCCTGAGTTCATGGATGATCTTGCCGGGCTGCTCCTCGCGCCACGGATCGTCCCGCCACCCCTGATAGCTGGCCAGCAGCCGCAATGTCTGGGCGGCGATCTCCGGCTGGAAAGCCAGCATCTCCAAGGCCACGATCAGACTGTCGCGGCCGAACAGGGCGACGAACCACGGCACGCCGGCGGCAAAATACTCCTTGTCGCCCAGGCGCGATCTCAGCACCGCGAGATCGCGCAGCGAGCGGTCCATGATGCCGTTGAGCAGCGCGCTGTCGCTGGTGAGCTTCGTATGCTGCTCCAGCCATTGTTGTGAACTGTTCTGGAGGTTTCTTGCGAGGCTGCCGAGCGTAACCGCCGGCCGCTGGTCCAAATGCCCGGCCTCGGCCTCCTCGGCGTTTTCGGTAAGCTCGAGGGTAACCGTGATGGTCCGCGTGTCGCCTGCGGGGACACGGATGCGGAACTCCGCAGCGGTTTTGTGCCTGGTGTCGGGCGCGGGCGAGAAGGTGACCGTCACTGTCCTGCGCAGCCGATCGGCGCCGTGGTACACGAACTCCAGCTTGCCGCCGCGCCAGGCGGGTTGCTCGGATCTGCCGAGGTTGTCCTGCACCAACCCGCGCACGCTGAAGATGTCCTCGAAGCCGGCCCGGAAGTGCAAGGTCAGCGGAAAGCTGCATGCCTGGTGCCCGAAGTTCTGAATGGTCATGACCTCCCGCACGCAGGTCTGCCCCGCATCGAGAACACGCTGCCAGCGGATGCCGAGTTCGTCCTTGGGGATCGATTGCCCCTGCTCGAGCTGCAGCTCAGGATTGGTCAATTCAAAAAGCGCCCGATAGCCCTCTTGTGCGGTCGAGGCCAACACGACGGGAGCCAGACCGGCAAGCGCCATCTCATAGCCGCCGAGGAAGCGGCAGTCGTGAAAATACAGCCCGAACCCGTGCTCGCCTTTCACAGGCATCTGCGCGTCCGAAGCGACGACGTAGTAAAGATCGAGGTTCTTGACCGTGACCGCACCGGCGATGCTGTCCACCATGGCCGGATGCCCCTTGGTCAGCACACGAAGCTTGCGCTCCTGCTGCGCCTGCGGAGTCTGCTGCACCTTGTCCTGAGCTCGTGCCGACTGCTCGCGGTGTCGTGGAGCAGGCCGGGCCTTCCCGCTGCTTTGCGGGTTGGGCCGCCCGCTCTTGCCTGCTTCCCTGTTCAATCTGGCCATCGGCTTTCCTTTGGAATCATGGCTTCCATGCCGATTCCAAATGGCGCAACGGGATAACGCGCCAAGGGCGCGCTTTGTCGCGCACCGATGACTGATGACGCCGATAGGGTCGGATCCATCCACCCGATTGCACGGGAGGGGTCCTTCGCGGAACCCGAGAGCTCACACCCTAGGCGAGGCTCTCGATCTCGTCGTCCGACAGGTTCTGCGGCACCACGGTCACCGGGATCGGAAAGGCAGCGCCCTTGCCGGCCACGGCGCCGACCAGCGGCCCCGGCCCTTCCTTGCCGGCACCGGCCGCCAGCACGAGAATGGCGATATCCTGGTCTTCCTCGATCAGCTTATGGATCTCTTCCGTCGGCTTGCCTTCGCGCACGACCATCTCCGGTTCGATGCCGAGCTTCTGGCGCACCTTGTTGGCGTAGCCATCGAGCGCCGCGCGCGCCGTGGCGTTCGCCTCCTCGCGCATGATCTTCTCGACGCCCAGCCAGTGTTGGAAATCGTCCGGTACGATGACATAGAGCAGCACCAGCGTGCCGCTGGTGCTCTGCGCCCGCTTCGAGGCGTAGGCGACGGCGCGTTCGCATTCCGGCGTGTCATCGATGATCGCCAGGAATTTCCTGCGATGACCGGCTTCGCGGCTGAGGCGTTTGGAGACCATGTCTACCTACTCGGTATCTTTTGCGCCGCAATCTGCCACCACGGCAGGCCGGCGGCAAGCCGCCGGCCATAGGCCAGTATGTCTTGGCCAGTATGTCCTGGGCCGGTATGAGGCGGTGCGTTGACGATCAGGCTCAGCCCTGCAGCAGCCCGACAATGTCGCGCACCGTCTTCATTGTCGTCTCGGCAAGCACGCCGGCACGTTCGCCGCCGTCCCGGAGCACGGCGTCGACATAGGCGCGGTCGCCCTGGATGCGCCGCATCTCGCCGGCGATCGGCGCCAGTTTTTCCACCGCGAGATCGGCCAGCGCCGGCTTGAAGACGGAGAATTGCTGGCCGCCGAATTGCCTGAGCACGTCGGCCTTCGACATCTCGGCGAGGCCCGCATAGATGCCGACCAGGTTTTCCGCCTCGGGCCGGCTTTCCAGCCCGTCGACCGCGCTCGGCAAGGCTTCCGGGTCGGTCTTGGCCTTGCGGATCTTCTTCGAGATGGTGTCGGCATCGTCGGTCAGGTTGATGCGCGACAGGTCCGATGGGTCCGACTTCGACATCTTCTTCGACCCGTCGCGCAGGCTCATGATGCGCGCTGCCGGGCCGCCGATGACCGGTTCGGTGATCGGGAAGAAGCCGTTCACCGTCTCCTCGCCGACCTGCATCTCGACGCCGACGCCAAGACCGGCGATGCGGTCGGAGAAATCGTTGTTGAATTTCTGGGCGATGTCGCGGGTCAATTCCAGATGCTGCTTCTGGTCCTCGCCCACCGGCACGTGGGTGGCGCGGTAGAGCAGGATGTCGGCCGCCATCAGCGAGGGATAGGCGAGCAGGCCCAGCGAGGCATTCTCGCGGTCCTTGCCAGCCTTGTCCTTGAACTGCGTCATCTTGTTCATCCAGCCGATGCGCGCGACGCAGTTGAAGATCCAGGCGAGCTCCGCATGCTGCATCACCCGCGACTGGTTGAAGACGATGTGCTTCTTCGGATCGATGCCGGAGGCGAGGAACGCCGCAGTGATCGACCGCGTCTGGTCGGCAAGGTCGTCATAGACGAGCTGGGCGGTCAGCGAATGCAGGTCGACGACGCAATAGATGCAGTCGGACGTGTCCTGCAGGGCGACGAATTTCTTGATGGCGCCGAGATAGTTGCCGAGATGCAGATTGCCGGTCGGCTGGACACCGGAGAAGACGAGTGGCTTGAAGGCGGACATGGGTTTCCTCATGGCTTGTGGAGGGCCGTATAAGCGTGATTCCGAAAAGTTGCAGACTTTTCGGAGCCAATCACGCGGCTGGAAACCGCGCGCGGCGAAAGTCTTGCGACGGCGCGCTTATGGACGAGAGTGGGGGGAGGATCAAGAGCAGCGAGACGGGCCGGACGGCCGATTTATTCGTCGAGTTCTGATTTTGCCACGGACTGACCGGATTCTGTTCTCCTGCGCCCGACATTGCGCCGGATCATGCCGAAATCGGCGCCGCCGGTGGCGAATGCGGTGACGAAATAGAGCGTCGCCCCACCTGCCACCAGCGCGAGCACCGTGGTCGCCTTGATGACCAGCGGCGAACCGGGTCCGAGCCTGGCGGCGAAATAATGTTCGGCGAAATAGAGGGCGACACCCATTACCGCCGCCGACAGCACCAGCCGTGGAATTCGCTTCAAGAGCGGCACGTCGCGGCCCCAATGGCCGCGCCGGATCAGTACGGCAAGCAGCATCAGCGCGTTGACCCAGCCGGCGACTGCCGAAGCCACGGCGATACCGGGTGCGCCCATCCTCGGGAATAGCGTCAGTGCGGTGCCGACATTCACCGCCACGGAGATTGCGGCGAAGATCATCGGCGTGCGCGTGTCCTCGCGCGCGAAATACCCTGGGGTGAAGGCCTTGATCAGCACGAAGGCCGGCAGGCCGAGACCGAAGATCGCCAGGATCGCCGCCACGACAGGCGTCGAATGGTTGGCGGCGAACGCACCGCGCTCATAGACCAGCCGTACGATCGGTTCCGACATGACCCAAAGTGCCGCCGCCGCCGGCAAGGTCATGAACAGGGTGAATTCGACGGAGCGGTTCTGCAGATTGGCGGCCTCGATCACATTGCCTGATTTCAGAGCCCGCGACAGTTCGGGCAACAGCACGATCGCCACCGCGACGCCGACGACGCCGAGCGGCAACTGGTAGACGCGGTCGGCATAGGCCAGCGAGGAGACGGCACTGTCCTGCGCCGAGGCAATGGCCGTTCCGATCAGCTGGTTGATCTGGGTGATGCCGCCGGTGATCGCCGCCGGCAGCGCCAGGATCAGGAGCCGCTTCACGTTCGGGGTCATCTTCGGCCGGCGGAAGCCGATCGAGATGCCGGCATTGCGCACCGCCACCCAGACGATGGCGAGTTGCACGATGCCGGCCGCCAGCACGCCCCAGGACAGGGCGAAGCCGACAGCATGTGCATCCTGCCCATGGTACCAGGCGTAGCCAAGCACGCTGATCAGGATGATGTTGAGGAAAGCCGGCGCGATCGCGGCGGCGAAATAGCGGCGCAGCGAGTTCAGCATGCCCGCCATCATGGCGGCGAGCGACATGCAGATCAGGTAGGGGAACATGATCGTCGCGAGCCGGACGGTCGTCTCGAACTTGCCCGGCGTGTCGGCAAAGCCCGGCGCCACCAGGTAGCGCACGATCAGCGGCATCGCCAGTTCCATGGCGATGGTCAGCGCCAGCAGCGCGGTGAACAGGACCCCGAACACTTCTTCCGAGAATCGCTTGGCGCCGTCGGTGCCGTGCGTCTCGATCTCCTTGGCGAACAGCGGCACGAAGGCGGCGTTGAACGCGCCTTCGGCGAACAGCCGGCGAAACGTGTTGGGGAACTGGAAGGCGGCGTTGAAGGCGTCGGCGACCGGTCCGGTGCCGAGTGCGGCTGCCATCAGCATCTCGCGGCCGAAACCGAGCGCACGGCTCATCAACGTGCCGGAGGCTACGGTAGCGAATTTCTTGACAAGACTCATGCGTTCGCAAACTGCCTGTGGGATTGGGAGAAGAAGATGATGGCCGTCACTCGGCGGCTGCCTTGGCCCTGCCGCCGCGTTCTGGCACGATGCCTTCGAGCGTCGCGATCAACCGGTTGCGGATGGTGGCGATTCGGGCCGGGCTGTCGATCTTCTGGCCGGTAAGGTCGGTGACATAGAAGGTGTCGATGACCTTCTCGCCAAAAGTGGTGATATGCGCCGAGGCAATGTCGAGCGACAGGTCGGACAGCGTCCCGGTGATTTCCGACAGCAGGCCGGGGCGGTCGAGCCCCTCGACCTCGATCACCGAAAACCGGTTCGACAGCGCGTTGCGGATTTCGGCGCGCGGCGGGATCTTGAACACCTTGGATCCGCGCCTTGGCTTGGTGCGCTTCTCGATCATTTCCGGCAGCCAGCTCTTGCCCGACAGCACGTCCTCGATCAGCTTGCCGACGCGCTCGGCGCGCCGGCGCTCGTCCTCGTCGCGGTCGAACTCCCTCGAGATCAGGATCGTGTCCAGCGCCCGGCCGTCCGACGTGGTGAAGATCTGCGCGTCGACGATGTTGCCGCCGGCGCCGGCGCATGCCCCGGCAATGACCGAGAGAAGACGGGGATGGTCCTGCGCCAGCACGGTGATTTCGGTCACCCCCTCGAACTGGTGCGTCTTGACCATGGTTGCGAGCTTGTTGCCAGCCGCGTCCGTCTCGCGAATGAATTCGGCGTGGCGAAGTTGGTCCGGCAGGTCCACGGCCAGGAGGTAGTTTTCATAATGCAGCCTGACATAGCGCTTGCGCGCCTTGTCGGGCCAGTCGGCGAGCGCCTCCGCCAGCCGTTCGCGCGCCGCCGCCGTGCGTTGAGCGCGCGAGACTTCCGAAAAGCCGCCGGTCAGCAGCAGTTCGGTCTCGTAGTAGAGCGTACGCAGCAACTGGCCCTTCCAGCCATTCCACACGCCTGGTCCAACGCCCCTGATGTCGCAGACGGTCAGGATCAACAGCATCTTCAGCCGCTCGACCGACTGCACGATCGAGGCGAAGTCCTCGATCGTCTTGCGGTCGTTGAGGTCGCGGGTTTGTGCCGTCATCGACATGACGAGGTGGTTCTCGACCAGCCAGGCGACGGTTTCCGTATCGGCCGGCGAAAGCCCCATATGCGGGCAGATCCGCCTTGCGATCCTGGCGCCGGCCTCGGAATGGTCTTCAGGCCTGCCCTTAGCGATGTCGTGCAGCAGCACGGCGACATAGAGCGCCTCGCGGCTCTTCTTCAGGCCCGGCATCAGCGAATGCGACAGCGGATGCACCTTCTCGCCATCGCCGCGCTCGATCTCGGCCAGCACGCCGATGCAGCGGATCAGGTGCTCGTCGATCGTGTAGTGGTGGTACATCGAGAACTGCATCATGGCGACGATCTTGCCGAAATCCGGGATCAGCCGGCCCAGCAGCCCCGCCTCGTTCATACGCCGCAGGTTGAGTTCGGCGTTGCGGTCCGAGGTCAATATGTCGAGAAACAGCCGGTTGGCTTCCTCGTCGCGTCTGAGCGACTTGTTGACCAGGCCGAGCGAACGGGTGAGCAGTTTCAGCGCATCGGGATGGAATTCCAGCCCGTGCTTGTCGGCGAACCAGAACAGCCTGAGAAGATTGACCGGGTCGCGCTCGAAGACGCCGTCGTCGGCGATGTTGATGCGATGGTTGTCGACGATGAAGTCGGACGTGCCCGCAAGCTTTCGCTTGCGGCGCTGGAAGGTGAGGAAGATGCGGTTGAAGCCGGGAACGTGCTTGGCCTGCTCCTCCTCCAGCGCGGCGCAGAAGATGCGGGTCAGGTCGCCGACATCCTTGGCGACGAGGAAATAGTGCTTCATGAAGCGTTCGACCGCCGACAGGCCGGGATGGGTCGTATAGCCGAGCCGTTCGGCGATCTCGCGCTGGATGTCGAAATGCAGCCGCTCCTCGGCCTTCCCCGTGAGGAAATGCATGTGGCAGCGCACCGCCCACAGGAAATCCTCGGCCTTCTGGAACTCACGATACTCGGCCTCGGTGAAGACGCCTTTCTCGACCAGTTCCTCGCCGGTACGCACGCGGTAAAAATACTTGCCGATCCAGAACAGCGTCTGCAGGTCGCGCAAGCCGCCCTTGCCGTCCTTGACGTTGGGCTCGACCAGATAGCGGCTTTCGCCGGCCTTGGCATGGCGCTCGTCGCGTTCGGCGAGCTTGGCCTGCACATATTCCGGTCCGGTCGTGCGCACCACCTCATGGTCGAAGCGCAGCATCAGCTCGTCATAGAGCTTGCGTTCGCCCCACAGGAAACGCGCTTCCAGGATCGAGGTGCGGATGGTGATGTCGGTGCGCGACAGCCTGAGGCACTCATCGATGTTGCGGGTGGCATGGCCGACCTTCAGCCCCATGTCCCACAGCATGTAGAGCATGTATTCGACCGTTTGTTCTCCCCAAGGCGTCTGCTTGTAGGGCAGCAGGAACAGCAGGTCGATGTCGGATCCCGGCGCCAGTGTACCGCGGCCATAGCCGCCGACGGAAACGACCGCCATGCGTTCGGCCGAGGACCGGTTCTTCACCCGGTAGACATGCGTGGCGGCAAAATCGTAGAGCGCGCGGATCAGCTCGTCCATCAGGTGCGACAGCCGTTCGGCGCAGGCGTTGCCGCCGCCATCTTGCCTCAGCATCGCCTCGGCTGTCTTGCGACCCTCGGCCAGGCGCCCCTTGAGAAGCTGAAGAACGGCAGCACGGATGCCCTGGCTGGAACCATCGCCGGCACTGGCCGCGGTCTGTGCGGTCATCTCGCGGCGCAAAGCGTCGCCGTCGATCAGTTCATTGAGCTTCAGGGAGATTTTTGCCATAGATACCGGTTGGCCTTGCCTTTTGGGCGGCGTCTATAGCGTGTTTTCGCGGCGCTGGGTATGGGCCTGCTATCGATCCCGCAAACGCTCTAGTCGTTTGCCTCGACTGGAGCGAGCGGGACGACAATCTGCCGCCGCAGCCTGCAGAGATCGGTGATCTGCCGCGTTGCCCGCCTGGCCTCCCTACGGATCCGTGCGAGAGCCGGCATCCTCTGTCCGTTGGCGAGCCCGCTTGCGACCCGCTCGGCCTCCCGGCCTTGTTCAAGCAGGCTCGGCAACCGGTCGTCCACGAACCGGTCCTGCGCACAGAGCGCCGGGACAAGCTGGTAGATCGTCTTGCCGGTCGACGTCGCGAACGCAGGATCGAAGATGAGATTGTCCACCGCCACATTGACATCGGAGGTCGCCTCGAGAAGAGCGTGAGCCGCTTGCCTAGACAGCAGGTAGCCACCGGCTCCGATATGGTTCTTGCGAAGCCTGAACACCGAAAAACCGTGGCCGACGGCAACCTTCTCCCGCTGGATCACCGTCGTGTGGAAGAACGTCTCGAGCTTGACGACATCGGCGCCGGTCGGAACCCAGTCCGTATTGGCCAGCAGCGCACCGGCTTTCGCGGAAAACACCATGTCGTCCTCGAAGACGGCGCCATAGGGCGCGTCGTCTTGCGCGATGATGGTCCAGCAGGCGCGATGACTGTGCAGGCAAGCGATCTCGCTGCCGGACAGACGCCGCACCGCATACAATGCATGCTGGCGCTGCAACACGAGGTCTGGACGGTCCCTTGCATCGATTGCGGCAACCCGCTCGAATCCAAGGCCAATGCGCGCAAACTCCGCAGTCGTATGGGCAAGCCGGTCGGGAGATCGATCGAGGTTGATAACCAGGCGCTTCATTCTTCACTAACTTGTTTTTTCTTGTGGTGGCGGCGCTCTATAGCACATGCGGAGCTTGCGTCTTCTGTTTTTTGGGAAGGACTTTGCTTTGTGGCCAAATGAAAGGGACAATACGGCTGTTTAGCCATTCAACTGGCCGGAATCACTGTCGATGTTTGGGGAAGGGGTGGTTTTCAATTTCTATCCCCCGTTCGTCGCAAGGAGGGTCGAAACAACACTGAGGTCTATACTTATGTTGGCGATTCTGCCGGCCAGGCAAGCTTAGTCGGTTGCGCCGGTCGAATCGAAGGGGACGACGATGTGTCGCCGATATCTGCAGAAATCGACGATCCACCGCGCGGCTCGTCCGCCTTCCTTCATGATTCTTTCGGCGACGGGCCTTCTGCGTTTTGCGACAAGAGCATTCGCGGTTCCCTCGGCGTCCCGCTCTTGGCCGAGCAGGCTTGGCAATCGGTCGCCGACGAACTGATCCTGCACGCACAGCGCAGGGACGAGCTGGTAGATCGTCTTGCTGGACGAGGTAGCGAATGCCGGGGTGAAAATTAGATCGTCGGCGGTGATATTGATCTTTTCGGTCGCCTCGAGGAGATCGCGCGCGGTCTGTCTGGATATGATGTAGCCCCCGGTCCCCGGATGGTTCTTGTAGAGCCTGAACGCGGAAAAGCCATGTCCAGCGGCGGTCCTTCGCCGATGGATGAGGGTTCTCTTGAAGTACGTCTCCAACTTGACAATGTCGGCATCGGTCGGAATCCAGCCGTTGTCGGCAAGCAACGGACCGGCATTTGCTGAAAAAATCACGTCGTCCTCGAAGATGGCGCCGTAGCTGGCATCGTCCTGCGCCAGGATCGCCCAGCAGAGGCGGTGGCTGTGCAGGCAGGCGATCTCGCTGCCCAGCAAACGCCGGGGGGCATACATCGGATGTTGCGGTTGCTGCCCGAGTTCGGGGTGGCTGCGCGCATCGACCGCCGCAACACGTTGGAACGCGGCGCCGATCCGGGCGAACTCTGCACTTATGTGAGCAAGTCGGTCCGGGGACCGATCGAGATTGATGACCAGGCACTTCATAGTCGACCGAAATCTAGCGAGATGAACGGGATGCGGCGAATAATATTAGCAAGAAAAGTTTTAGCACGAGATGTGCCTTTGTGCAGGGGGTGTTCCATCGATTTCACGGCCCCCGAAATCGGAAAATCAAAACGGCCCTTGACCTTCCAGTTACTGGAAGCATTACCTCGGGTTCGAAGCAATGACATCAAGGCATTTTCGGAATGACGCATTCAGATCACGATCACCACGCACATGGCTCGCATGGCGGCTGTTGCGCGCCGAAAGGCGCCGCCGCGAATACGGTCCTGCGCGACCCGGTCTGCGGCATGATCGTGGATCCGGCCGCCGGCAAGCCGACATCAGAGCATGGCGGCCGCCTCTATCACTTCTGCAGCGAGGGCTGCCGCTCGAAGTTCCAGTCCGAGCCTGAGAACTACCTCACGGCCGCCGACCCTGTCTGCGGCATGAGCGTCGACCGCTCGACGGCGAAACATTTCGTCCGCCATGAAGGCCAAGGCTTCTATTTCTGTTCCGCCGGCTGCAAGGCGAAGTTCGAGGCGGCGCCGCAAACCTATCTCGGCGACAGGCCGGCGCCGGCGCCGATGCCCAAGGGCACGCAATACACCTGCCCGATGCATCCGCAGATCATCCGCGGCAAGCCCGGCTCCTGCCCGATCTGCGGCATGGCGCTCGAGCCAATGGGCGTGCCGACGGGCGATGAAGGGCCAAATCCCGAATTGGTCGATTTCACCAGGCGGCTCTGGGTGAGCGCGGTGCTGTCGATCCCGCTGCTGATCATCGCCATGGCGCCGATGGTCGGCCTGTCGCTGGAGGGCCTGGTCGAGGATCGCGCAAAGGTCTGGATCGAACTGGCCCTGGCGAGCCCCGTGGTGCTCTGGGCCGCCTTCCCGTTTTTCCATCGCGGCTGGGACTCGATCCTCAACCGCAGCCCCAACATGTGGACGCTGATTTCGCTGGGTGTCGGCGCCGCCTATTTCTACAGCGTCGTCGCCACGCTCTTCCCGCAGATCTTTCCGCATGAGTTTCGCGGCCATGGCGGTGCGGTGCCGATCTATTTCGAGGCCGCCGCCGTCATCGTCGCGCTGGTCTTCCTCGGCCAAGTGCTGGAATTGCGCGCCCGCGAAAAGACAGGATCGGCGATCCGCGCTTTGCTTGACCTCGCGCCGAAGACCGCGCGGCGGATCGCCGAGGACGGTGTCGAGACCGATGTGGCACTGGACGAGGTGAAGACCGGCGAGCGCCTGCGCATCCGGCCCGGCGATGCGGTCCCGGTCGACGGGACGGTGCTCGAAGGCCGCTCCTCCATCGACGAATCGATGATCACGGGCGAACCCTTGCCGGTCGAGAAGGCCGAAGGCGATGCGTTGACCGGCGGCACGCTCAACAAGAACGGCTCGCTGATCATGCGCGCCGAACGGATCGGCGCCGAGACCACGCTGTCGCGCATCGTCGAACTTGTCGCCAAGGCACAGCGCTCGCGCGCGCCGATCCAGGGCTTGGCCGACCGCGTTTCCTTCTACTTTGTCCCGGCCGTCGTCCTGGTCGCCATCGTCGCGTTCATCGCCTGGGCGGTCTTCGGCCCCGAGCCCAGCCTGATCTTCGCCATCGTCTCGGCGGTTTCGGTGCTGATCATCGCCTGTCCCTGTGCGCTGGGTCTCGCCACGCCGATGTCGATCATGACCGCCACCGGGCGCGGCGCGCATGCCGGCGTGCTGATCAAGGAAGCCGCCGCGCTCGAACGCTTCGCCTCCGTCGACACCTTGATCGTCGACAAGACCGGCACGCTGACCGAAGGCCGGCCGAAACTGACCGATGTCGTCGCGGCTACTGGCTTTTCCGAGGACGAATTGCTGGTGTACGCCGCGACCCTGGAAAAAGGCTCGGAGCATCCGCTGGCCGAGGCCATCGTCGAGGGGGCGGACCAGCGCGGCGTGAAGATCGCTGAGGCCGGCAGCTTCGAGGCGGTTACCGGCAAGGGCGTTTCCGGCACGGTGTCGGGCAAGAAGGTCGCGCTCGGCAATGCCGCGATGATGGCCGATCTCGCCATCGACGTTTCCGCAATCCAAGCCAGCGTGGAAGCATTGCAGGGCGATGCCAAGACGGCGATGTTCGTCGGCGTCGACGGCAAGCTGGCCGGCATCGTCGCCGTCGCCGATCCGGTCAAGGCGACCACGGCCGAGGCGATCAAGGCGCTACATGACAGCGGGCTGAGGATCGTCATGGCGACCGGCGACAATGAGCGCACCGCCAAGGCGATCGCTGGACGTCTCGGCATCGACGAGGTTCGGGCAGGTCTGTTGCCGGAACAGAAGGCAGCGCTCGTCGACGAATTGCGCGGCAGGGGTGCCGGCGTCGCCATGGCCGGCGACGGCGTCAACGACGCGCCGGCGCTTGCCGCCGCCGATGTCGGCATCGCCATGGGAACGGGCGCCGATGTCGCGGTCGAAAGCGCCGGCATCACCTTGGTCAAGGGCGACCTCAACGGCATCGTCCGCGCCCGCACCCTGGCCCAGGCGGCCATCGGCAACATCCGGCAGAACCTGTTCTTCGCCTTCCTCTACAATGTGCTCGGCGTGCCGGTCGCCGCCGGCGTGCTCTATCCGCTCACCGGCACGCTTCTGTCGCCGATGCTGGCGGCCGCGGCGATGAGTCTGTCCTCCGTCTCGGTGATCGCAAACGCTTTGCGGCTCAGAACGTTGAAACTCTGAGATCAGCCCCCAGATACGAAACCCAACCAACAGGAGACCATGAATGACCTTGGCTAAGAAACTCGTGCTGCTGCTGATGGCCGCCGGAATGCTGCTTGCCGTCTTCCTCGAAAGCGTGCCGGCGCGGAGCGAAGAGATGAAGCACGACATGGGCGCCATGGCCATGGGAGCGGAAAGCCCTTCGACGGCGGGCTACAAGGCGGCGATGGACAAGATGCATACCGACATGATGGCCTCGCAATATACCGGCAACGCCGATGTCGATTTTGTCCGCGGCATGATTCCGCATCATCAGGGCGCGATCGACATGGCCAAGGTCGAACTGGCCAACGGCAAGGATCCCGAAATCCGCAAGCTCGCCGAAGGCGTCATCGCCGCGCAGGAAGCCGAAGTCAAGCAGATGCAGGACTGGCTCGCCACCCATCCGGTGAAGTAAGCTCAAGCAATCACGAAGGCGGCGGGAACGCCTCTGGATTTCTCGCCCGCCCTGTGATGCGATCGGGCTCAAAAATGGAGCCTGCCATGCCATCGTCCGTCAGAACCACCACGCTGCCCTGCGGCGAGGCCATACCCGTCCTCGGCCAGGGCACGTGGAAGATGGGCGAGGATTCGCGCCGCCGCGCCGATGAGGTCAGGGCGCTGAAGCTCGGCCTCGACCTCGGCGTCACGCTGATCGACACCGCCGAAATGTATGCCGATGGCGGTGCCGAGGTCTTGGTAGCGGAAGCCATCGCCTGGCGTCGTGACGAAACCTTCCTGGTCTCGAAGGTCCTGCCCTCCAACGCCTCGCGCGCCGGCGTGCGCCGCGCCTGCGAAAACAGCCTGAAGCGCCTGCGCACCGACCGCATCGACCTCTATCTCCTGCATTGGCCGGGCAGCGTGCCGTTGACCGAGACGGTCGAGGCGTTCGAAGCGCTGAAGCAAGCCGGCAAGATCCGGCATTGGGGCGTCAGCAATTTCGACACCGACGAGATGCAGGAATTGGTGCTCCTGTCCGACGGCGACAAGGTACAGACCAACCAGGTGCTCTACAATCTCGTCCGCCGCGGCCCGGAATTCGATCTCTCGCCCTGGATGAGGAAACGCGGCATCCCGCTGATGGCCTATTCGCCGGTGGAGCAGGGCGCGCTGGCACATAATGCCAGGCTTGCCGAGGTCGCCGCCCGCCATGGTGCGAGCGCGGCGCAAATCGCCTTGGCCTGGGTGATGCGGCAGGACGACGTCATCGCCATTCCCAAGGCCGGCAGCCAGGAGCACGTCCGCCAGAATGTCGCCGCGCTCGATATCAGGCTTACACATCAGGACATCGCCGATCTCGATCGTGCGTCCCCGCAACCGACGCGCAAGCGCGGACTGGAGATGATTTAGCTAGGAAGCAATCCCTGCAGAGCCGACCACTGCCATCATCGATGCGGCCAAATGCTAGAAGCCGGAGCGGAGATATCATCGTTGTCGATGATGATATCGGCAACCTGCTGAGGCCGTGCCTCGGTCAGGTAGAGCTGTTCAGACAGGCGATAGCGTTCCAACATCTCGCCATCGCGTGCCGTTGCACGAAGCTCCGATATTTGAGGATCTACATCCAACCACACCCCAACATCCCAAAGATCGCGCAATTCGGGACGCAATGCGAATACGCCGTCAATGACGAGAATGGCTTGGTCCGGCATCGGTATAAGTTCAGCTGAATGGTCTATCTGCGTTATCGGATCAATCGAGCACAGCATGGTCTGTCCTGCTCGGAAGCCGCCGACCAAATCTGAGCGAATGCGTTCAATATCGAACGCGTTGCGATAGTAGCCTTCACCGCTCGCTCGATCGTAAAGGTAACGATCTCGCCAGGGTTTCTTGAAGTCGTCCAGGCTCGCCCGAAACACACCTGTCACGGTCGCGCTCAGAGTGTGGGCGAGCTCATCGGCAAATGTTGTCTTGCCGGAGGCGGTACGACCGTCAATGGCTACAACAACCGGACCCTCAACATATGAAGTAACGACATCTGCCAAGCGAGTCGTCAAACCGGCCCGCACCTCGGAGACATGTGCCTGTCGAGGTGCAATCCACGTTGACGATCCTCGTATCCATTTGGTTGTCATCAGCGGTCATTGGTGCCGGCAACAGTTGCGTGCATCGAACCTAGATGGGAAGAACCGTCATGGAAACCCGCATCAAGATTGCCGCACCACTCGAAGATGTGGATACCGAACGCCTGCACCTCCGGGGGAGATTGGCGGTATCGCCGCCGCCTCTCCTATTTCCCCGCCAGCCCCTTCAGCCGGTAAAGCGCCTCCAGCGCTTCCTTCGGCGTCATCTCGTCGGGGTTGATGTCGCCCAGTGCTGCGCCCAGCGCGTCGCTCTTCACCGGCCTTGGCGCTTCCCGCTTCAGCGCCACCGAAAACAGTGGCAGGTCGTCGACCAGCCGGTTGGTCTTGCCGGAGACCTCGCCTTCCTCCAACTGGTGCAGCACCGCCTTGGCGCGGTCGACAACCGCGTCCGGCAGACCGGCGAGCCGCGCCACCTGCACGCCGTAGGAGCGGTCGGCGGCGCCCTTGCCGACCTCGTGCAGGAAGACGACGTCGCCTTCCCATTCCTTGACCCGCATGGTGACGTTGGAAAGCCGCGCCAGCTTGCCGGCAAGCGAGGTCATTTCGTGGAAATGGGTGGCGAAGATCGCCCGGCAGCGGTTCTTCTCGTGCAGATATTCCACCGCCGCCCAGGCGATAGACAGGCCGTCGAACGTCGCGGTGCCGCGGCCGATCTCGTCGAGGATCACCAGCGCCCGTTCGCCGGCCTGGTTGAGGATCGCCGCCGTCTCGACCATCTCGACCATGAAGGTCGAGCGGCCGCGCGCCAGATCGTCCGAGGCGCCGACGCGCGAGAATAGCCGGTCGACGACGCCGATATGGGCAGACGCCGCCGGCACGAAGGAGCCGGTCTGGGCCAGGATCGCGATCAGCGCGTTTTGACGCAGGAACGTCGACTTACCACCCATGTTCGGGCCGGTCAGCAGCCAGATCGCGCCGTTCTTGGCATTCCCCTCGGGCGAGAGGTCGCAATCATTGGCGACGAACGGGCCTTCGCCCGAACGGCGTAGCGCCTGTTCGACCACTGGATGCCGGCCGCCCAAAATCTCGAAGGCCAGGCTGGAATCCACGACAGGCCGGCACCAGGCTTCGCTTTCCGACAGAAGCGCAAGTGCTGCCGACACGTCGAGCACGGCGAGCGCATCGGCGCCGGCGCGGATCGCCTCGGCCTCGCCGACGGCTTCCGCCGTCAGCGCATCGAAGGCGGCCAGTTCGATGCTAAGTGCCCGGTCGGCGGCATTGGCGATCTTGGTTTCGAGTTCGGCGAGTTCCGTCGTGGTGAAGCGCATGGCATTGGCCATGGTCTGGCGGTGGATGAAGCGCGCCTTGGCGCCATCGCTGCCGGTCATCACGGCATGATGGTTGGCCGTCACCTCGATATAGTAACCGAGCACGTTGTTGTGCCGGATCTTCAGCGAACGGATGCCGGTCTCCTCGATCAGCGAGCGCTCCAGCCCGGCGATCACTTTGCGCGACTCGTCGCGCAGCGCCCGCATCTCGTCGAGTTCGGCATGGTAACCGCCGCGAACGAAACCGCCGTCACGTTTGAGCAGCGGCAGTTCCTCGCCGAGCGCCTGGGTGAGATGCTGGGCAAGTGCACTGGGCAGCGTCTGGATGGCGGCCATTGCGCCGGCCAGTTCCTGGGGCAAGGCGACCGCGGCAAAGGTTTCGGCAATGGCGCCGGCCGCCTCGAAGCCGGCGCGCAGCGCGCCGAGGTCGCGTGGGCCGCCGCGGTTGAGCGCCAGCCTGGACAGCGCACGCGGCATGTCGGCGACGCTCTTCAGGCTCATCCGCACCGCCTGGCAAAGCCGCACTTCGGAACGGAAGAACGACACCGAATCCAGCCGTGCGCCAATGGCCGCCGGATCGGTCAGCGGCGCCATCAACCGGTCGGCGAGCAGCCTTGCGCCACCGCCGGTTACCGTGCGGTCGATCGCCTTGAACAGCGAACCCTCGCGGCTGCCGGACAGCGTGCGCAACAGTTCGAGATTGCCGCGCGTCGCCGGATCGATGAACAGGGTCGAGCCCTGCTCCTCGCGCTCCGGCCGCGACAATGGCGGACGCTCGGCTTTCTGCGTCTTCTCGACATAGGCGATGGCGCCCGAGATCGCCGACAGTTCGGCCCGCGAAAACGTGCCGAAACTGTCCGGTGTCGCCACCTCGAAGAAGCGCGCGATCCGTCCCGTGGCCGAGGCCGAATCGAACAGGCTCGGCGGCTGTGGGCTGGCGACACGGCCGAGCACGTCGAACACCGGCTTCAGCTCGGGATCATGGAACACCGGCTCGGCGACGATCAGCTCGCGCGGATCGACGCGGAAGATGTCGGCCAGCAGCCGATCGGCGGTGGTCTCGGCGACCCGGAAGGCGCCGGTCGAGATGTCGATCCAGGCAATTGCAAAGCTTCCTTGGTTCCCTGTCGCGCTGCCGCGCTCCCCGCTTCTTGGCTCCGCCCCGCCCTTCACCCTGCCCAACGCCATCAGGAAACTCGATTCCGACGGCGCCAGCAATTTGTCCTCGGTGATGGTGCCCGGCGTCACCAACCGCACCACGTCGCGGCGCACCACCGATTTGGAGCCGCGCTTCTTGGCTTCGGCCGGATCCTCGATCTGCTCGCAGACGGCGACGCGGAATCCCTGGCCGATCAGCTTCTGCAGATAGTCGTCGGCCGCATGCACGGGCACGCCGCACATCGGAATGTCGTGGCCCTGATGCTTGCCGCGCCTGGTGAGCACGATGCCGAGCGCCCGGCTCGCCTTCTCGGCATCGTCGAAGAACAGCTCGTAGAAATCGCCCATGCGGTAGAACAGCAGCGAATCCGGGTTAGCCGCCTTGATCTCGATGAACTGCTCCATCATCGGCGTGACGGCAGCGCCGGGCTGTGGCGGCGTCATCGCCTCGGGGGCGTCGGGCTCGTTCGGGCTGTGCATGTTCATGGCGCGGCACGCTAGCAGATGTGATGGCGGGGTTTAATGCCGGGCCATCGAAAAGCAGGGGAAGACCGCGAGCCATCGTCCGTGGGACGGCTATTCAGGTGCATTGCCCGATGCCGTGATCGCGCATGCGCATGAAATCACGGCATCCAGGGTGGCGCGGAACGGCCCTGACCGGACGTGTCCGCTTTGAAGCAGCTTTGCAGAGCTTCGTGGTTTACACGCGGCGGCCCGTGGTCTTAATTCGCAAGCACACAGGCACCCGCCTCAAGGAGGTGTCGCACCGGCGAGGAAATCAAAAGCATCATGGCCAGGAAAACCGAGAACAACGGTCCATCCGTCAGCGCGCAGGAAGCGCTCGAATTCCACGCCATGGGCCGGCCCGGCAAGCTGGAGATCGTCGCCACCAAACCGATGATGACGCAGCGGGATCTGAGCCTCGCCTATTCGCCTGGTGTCGCCGTGCCGGTGCGCGCCATCGCCGAGGACCCGTCCAGGGCTTTCGACTACACGGCGCGGGGCAACATGGTCGCCGTCATCTCGAACGGCACCGCCATTCTTGGCCTCGGCAATCTCGGCGCGCTGGCCTCGAAGCCGGTGATGGAAGGCAAGGCGGTGCTGTTCAAGCGCTTCGCCGATGTCGATTCCATCGACCTCGAGGTCGACACCGAGGATGCCGACGAGTTCATCAACTGCGTGCGCTTCCTCGGTCCCTCCTTCGGTGGCATCAACCTGGAAGACATCAAGGCGCCGGAATGCTTCATCATCGAGCAGCGCCTGCGCGAACTGATGGACATCCCGGTCTTCCACGACGACCAGCACGGCACCGCCATCATCTCGGCCGCCGGCCTGATCAACGCGCTGGAGGTAACCGGCCGCGACATGAAGACCACGAAGCTGGTCTGCAATGGCGCGGGTGCGGCCGGCATCGCTTGCATCGAGCTGATGAAGGCGATGGGTTTTTCGCCCGAAAACATCACCTTGTGCGATACCAAGGGCGTGGTCTTCCAGGGCCGCACCGAGGGCATGAACCAGTGGAAATCGGCGCATGCGGTCAAGACGAAGGCGCGTTCCCTGGCCGAGGCGCTCAACGGCGCCGATGTCTTCCTCGGCCTTTCCGCCAAGGGGGCGCTGACCACCGCCATGGTGCAGTCGATGGCCAAGAACCCGATCATCTTCGCCATGGCCAATCCCGATCCCGAGATCACGCCCGAGGAAGTGGCCGAGATCCGCACCGACGCCATAATGGCCACCGGGCGTTCGGATTACGCCAATCAGGTCAACAACGTGCTCGGCTTCCCCTATATCTTCCGCGGCGCGCTGGACGTCAGGGCGACCACCATCAATGACGACATGAAGATCGCCGCCGCGCGTGCACTGGCCGAACTGGCGCGCCAGGACGTGCCCGACGACGTCGCCGCCGCCTATCAGGGCAACCGGCCGAAATTCGGGCCCAACTACATCATCCCGGTGCCGTTCGACCCGCGCCTGATCTCGGCCATTCCGATTGCCGTGGCCAAGGCGGCAATGGATTCGGGCGTCGCCCGCAAGCCGATCCTCGATCTCGACCGCTACGCGCAGGAGCTTTCCGCCCGCCGCGACCCGATCGCCTCGACCCTACA
This sequence comes from Mesorhizobium sp. ES1-3, assembly GCF_020164795.1. Classification (NCBI taxonomy): domain Bacteria; kingdom Pseudomonadati; phylum Pseudomonadota; class Alphaproteobacteria; order Hyphomicrobiales; family Phyllobacteriaceae; genus Mesorhizobium; species Mesorhizobium sp. ES1-3. The sequence continues at coordinate 62,385 of NZ_JAIUGW010000027.1, read as the reverse complement.
GCGCATCTACGACCGCGTGCGCCGCCAGCCCAAGCGCATCGTCTTCGCCGAGGGCGAGGAGGAGCAGGTGATGCGCGCCGCCGTCTCCTATGTGAACCAGCGGCTCGGCACCGCCATCCTGCTCGGCCGCGACGACGTCATCAAGGAGAACGCCAGGCACGCCGGCATCGACTTGAACAAGCAAGGCATCGAGATCATCAATGCGCGCCTGTCGCGTCGCAATTCGATCTACACCGACTACCTCTACGAACGCATGCAGCGCAAAGGCTTCCTGTTCCGCGACTGCCAGCGCCTGATCAACAACGACCGCAATCATTTCGCCGCCTGCATGGTGGCGCTGGGCGACGCCGACGGCATCGTCACCGGCGTCACCCGCAACTATTCCACCGCGCTCGACGACATCAGGCGCGTCATCGACGCCAAGCCCGGCCATCGCGTCATCGGCGCCTCGATCGTGCTCGCGCGCGGCCGGACGGTCATCGTCGCCGACACCGCCGTCCACGACATGCCCAACGCCGAGCAGATCGCCGACATCGCCGAGGAAGCGGCCGGCTTCGCCCGCCGCATGGGCTATGAGCCGAGGCTCGCCATGCTCGCTTATTCCACCTTCGGTCATCCGCAGGGCGAGCGTTCCGAACGCATCCAGGAAGCCGTGCGCATCCTCGACAAGCGCCGCGTCGATTTCGAATATGACGGCGAAATGGCCGCCGACGTCGCGCTCAACCCCCGCGCCATGGCGCAATACCCGTTCATCCGTTTGACCGGCCCGGCCAACGTCCTGATCATGCCGGCTTTCCACTCAGCCTCGATCTCGACCAAGATGCTGCAGGAACTGGGCGGCTCGACCGTCATCGGTCCGCTGCTGGTCGGCCTGAACAAGCCGGTGCAGATCGTCTCGCTGAACGCCAAGGATTCGGACATCGTGAATATGGCGGCGATCGCGGCTTATACGGCGGGGACTTGAGGCAGACGATCCGCACGACCGACGAAAGCTGACGATCGGACTGGTACCCTCACCCCGGCGCAAACGCCCGCGCCGCCTCGACCACCTCTTCCGCCCGGTCCTGCCGCAGCAGGTCGATTGGAATGCGGCCGTCGAGCTGTGCCGCTGGGCGGGTCAGCCATAGCCAGGTCAGTCTCGGGTTGCCGATCAGCTCCAGCACGTCGCTTATGCCGGCCACCGGCCTGCCGTCGACGAACTGCGCCAGCGGGAAGACGTGCTTGCGGCCGCCCTTGCGCAACGCGATGACGTCGCCGCGTTTCTGCCAGCGGTGCAAGGTGGAGCGGGCGATGCGCAGGTTCTCTTCCAGATAGGTCGAGCCGGCGACGCGGCCGGCCCAGTCCTCGATGAGCATCGATTCGAGGTCATCGGACGGGGGAAACGCGGGTGGTGTTTCGGCCTCAGCCGACAGCGTTGTCGTCCCGGTTGTGCCGGCTTCGCTGCGGCGCGCGGCTTCGGCCGCGAGCGCACGCACGAATTTCGAGGCAAGGCCGGGAAGGTCGGCATGGATGGCGTCGATGGCGCGCTGGTGCTTGGGCGACAGCAAGGTGACGGCGGACGCTATGCTGCCGGCGATCTTGCCGACCGAGACCTTTGTCGGACCGTTGATGGCCTCGTCATAGTGGGCAAGCGCACGCTCGACCTTTTCCGCGACCATGTCGGCGAAATCGTCCTGCGTGATGCCGGTCGTCTTGGTCTGAAATCTGGTCATGCATCTGTCTTCTTGGTCGCGCGCTCTCCTCCCTCAGCCGCGGCCGGTTGTTGAACGGTTACGGCGGAAAGCGGAAAGCGCGACGGCAACAGATGCAGCGACCCGACAGGTTGCTGTCCTGCATTGCTCCACACCCGATTAGCTTGCCGAAATGTCAGTCACGGCACGCTCGCATGTAGGAGCGGTATGTGACAACTGCGCGACGGTGGGCGAGACGGCGAAGCTGCCGATCTCCCCCCTCCTCGTGGGAGAGATGCCCGGCAGGGCAGAGGGGGGCGCAAAGGATCGCTACATAGCGGTACTTGTGTTCACACGTGCGGCCGCTTGGCATCGCCTGGGGGAATGCCGTCGGTTGGCAGGGAAAACCTCGAGATGTTGGCGGGACAGCGCCCCCCTCTGGCCTGCCGGCCATCCCCCCACGAGGAGGGAGATCGGCAGCTTTGTCCTACAACAACCCCGCCTGCTCGGCCTCTTTGCGTAGGTTCTGCCGTGGCCTCGGGCCGATCTGCTGGATCACCAATCCGGCCGCCAGTGAGCCAAGATCGCCGCAGGTCTGTAGGTCGTGTCCCTGTGTGTAACCATGCAGGAAACCGGCGGCGTAGAGATCGCCGGCGCCCGTCGTGTCGACCAGTTCCTTGATGGCGGTCGCCTTTATGACCACGGTCTCGTCGCCGCGCACGATGACCGAGCCCTTTTCGGAACGGGTCACCGCCGCGATCTTGCAATCCTTGCGGATCTGCGCCACCGCCTCGTCGAACGACGAAGTCTGGTAAAGCGACTTGATCTCGTGGCTGTTGGCAAAAACGATGTCGACTGTGCCCGAACGCATCAGGTCGAGGAACTCGTCGCGGTAGCGGTCGACGCAGAACGAATCGGAGAGAGTCATGGACACTTCGCGGCCGGCCGCGTGGGCCAGCCTGGCCGTCTGCCGGATGGCTTCCTTGGCGCGCGGCGGGTCCCACAGATAACCCTCGAAATAGGTGACCTTGGCGCCCGACGCCTTGTCGGCCTCGACATCTTCCGGCCCGAGTTCGACGCAGGCGCCGAGATAGGTGTTCATCGAGCGCTCGCCATCGGGGGTGACGAAGATCATCGAGCGCGCCGTCGGCGGCTCGCCCTCGAGCGGCCTGGTGTCGAAGGCGACGCCCTGCGCGTGGATATCGTGCGCATAGATTTCGCCCAGCGCATCGTTGGAGACCTTGCCGAAGAAGGCGGCGCGTCCGCCAAAGGAGGCGACACCAGCCGCCGTGTTGCCGGCGCTGCCGCCGGAGGCCTCGATCGCCGGGCCCATGCGGCTGTAGAGCAATTCGGCGCGGTGGGTGTCTATGAGGTTCATCGCGCCCTTGATGATGCCGTTGGTCTGGAGGAAGTCCTCCTCGCACTGGGCGATGATGTCGACAATCGCATTGCCGATGCAAAGCACGTCATATTCCGGCATCAATGTCTCCGCCAAAACCCGGGCCGGCTTCTTGCCATGCCCGCGCGGGTCTACAGCATGATCCTGAAAACTGGCAACCGATTTTCTGTCGTTGCCGGCGTTGCGGCGAGGCCCATCTTTGTCGAAGAAGCCAGCAACTACGTGCCTGTAAAGCGGTTCTGCCCATGGTTTTCGTTGTACCCCCAGGCGTTACGACAATTCGATCGTGGCCGAAGCATTTCGTCGTGGCGTTGCCTAAAAGGGCTTGTTCGATCTCGACCCGAAGGCGGCAAGCCCATGTCTGCAAAGAGCGATACGACCACCGACCTGGCGCTGCTCGGCGTGCTGGCGGTGCTGTGGGGCGCCTCCTACACCTTCATCAAGATCGGCGTCGAGACCATCCCGCCCATCACCTTCATCGCCGCTCGCACCCTGATCGCCGGCGCCATCCTGTTCGCCATCATCCGCTGGCGCGGGCTTGCCATGCCGGGCGATGCGGCAAGCTGGCGCCGCTTCGCCTTCCAGGCCTGCCTCAACAGCGTCGTCCCGTTCACGTTGATCGCCGCCGCCGAGCGCTCGGTCGACGCCGGCCTTGCCACCATCCTCAACGCCACCTCGCCGATCTTCACCTTCCTGCTGACGGCGCTCATCACCCGCCATGAGCCGGTCACAGTGCGCAAGCTGGTCGGCGTCGGCGCCGGCATCGCCGGCATCTGCCTCATCGTCGGCACGCAGGCGCTTGGCGGCATCGGCCACCAGCTCTGGGCGCAGCTGGCCATCGTCGCGGCAACCGTGTGCTATGCGGGCGCCGCGATTTTCGGCCGTGGCTTCAAGGGCCTCGATCCGATGCTCCCCGCCGCCGGTTCGATGCTGTGCGGCGCGGTCATGCTGGTGCCGCTCAGCCTGGCGGTCGACCAGCCGTGGACGCTGGCGCCTTCGGCGGCTTCCATCCTCGCGCTGCTCGGCCTGTCCGTGTTTTCGACGGCACTGGCTTTCGTCATCTATTTCCGTCTGATCCACACGCTGGGTTCGGTCGGCACCACGTCTCAGGCCTATCTGCGCGTGCCGATCGGCGTCGGCATCGGCGCCGTCTTCCTCGGTGAAAGCCTTGGCCCCACGGCTTGGCTCGGCATGGGTTTTGTCGTCGCAGGCGTGGCTGCCATGACCATACCGGTCCGCAGACCGGCCTTCGCCCGATAGGCAGATTTCGAGAGCGTCCAAAGGCAAGCAACGGTCCGCGCTTGTGCTCGCGGGCCGTGCTACCTATCTCGGGAGCGTCCTGCCTTGAGCGGTTCAGTGTTTGATGGAATCTCTGACCCGCTCTAGTTTCTTTTTTTACGCAATCCCGGACGGAAAACCGCTACGCACTTTTCCTGGAATTGCTCTTGTGGCTGTGTCCGCTGATCTGGGGTTGAAGCACGTGATTTTCGACGCTGCCCGCACCGCGGCCCTGGAACTGCTTTCGCCTCCGTTCCGCGCCGTGTTCATCAAGACGCTCGGCCTGACCCTGCTGGCGCTGGTCGCCCTGTGGCTCGGTCTGACCAGCCTTGTCGAATGGCTGGCCCTGCCGTGGCTCCAGACTTTGTTGCCCGGCATGCCGTCCTGGGCCGGCTGGCTGGGCGGCATTGTCGCGGCAATAGCGCTTGCCTTCGGCATGGCGCTGCTCGTCGCGCCGGTCACGGCCGTCATCGCCGGCCTGTTCCTCGACGAAGTCGCTGACGTGGTCGAGCGCACCGACTATCCCGGCGACCCGGCCGGACGCGCCATCCCGGCATTGCGCTCGCTGGTGCTGGCGATAAAATTCTTCGGCGTCGTCATCCTGGGCAATATCGTGGCGCTCATGCTTCTGCTGGTGCCGGGCATCAACATCGCCGCCTTCTTCATCGTCAACGGCTACCTGCTCGGGCGCGAATTCTTTGAATTCGCCGCCATGCGCTTTCGCGGGGAAGAAGAGGCCAGAGCCTTGCGCCGGCACTATGCCGGCACAGTGTTCCTTGCCGGGCTGGTGATCGCGGCCTTCCTTGCCTTGCCGCTCCTCAACCTGCTGACGCCGCTCTTCGCCGCTGCCATGATGGTGCACCTGCACAAGGCGGTCTCGGCGCGGGAAATGGCCCGTCCCGCACGCGGTTGAGCTTCAGCGCAAGAGAAAACCGCGCCCCAGCTCGTCGTCCGGTTCGACAATGAACTCGGCTCGTCCCGAATAATAGGCACGGCCGCCAACGCGGGCGACGATCGCTTCATGCGCGCCGGCCTGTGCCGTTCGCGCCACGGCCCCCGAGAAGCGCGAGCCGGCGATGCTCTCGAAAATGCGCGTCTGCTCGATGGCGGTCTCGCCCTTGGCATGCATGGCCGCGAGCCGGGCGGTGACGCCCGAACCAGTCGGCGAACGGTCGACCTCCGCCTCGGCGAAGACGCAGACATTCCTGGTGACCTCCTCGGAAAAGGCGTCCTTTCCATCGGTCAGGATGGTGCCATAGAGGAAGGCGAGGTCATCATGATCGGGATGCGACAGCGGAAACTCGCCCTTGAGCCGGTTCGTCAGCGCGGTTGCCGCATCGACGAAATCGCGTACGCGGTCGCGGCCGAATTCCAGCCCGAACTGATGGCAGTCGGCCAGCGCGTAGAAAGCTCCGCCATAGGCGATATCGAAACCGATTTTGCCATATTCCGGCAGCTCGATCCGCTGGTCGCGGGCGAACAGGAAGGCCGGCACGCTCTCGAACGACACCGAACCGGCCCTGCCATCGCTGACCGCGACAGAGGCGACGACAAGGCCGCACGGCGCCTCGATGTTCACGGTAGTGAACGGCTCCTGTTTCGCCACCAGTCCTTGATCGATGGCGTAGCGGCCGAGCGCGACGATGGCGTGGCCGCACATGGTCGAATAGCCCTCATTGTGCATGAACAGCACGGCGAGGTCGGCGCCGGGCAGGTCCGGCTCGACCAGCAGGGCGCCATACATGTCGTAGTGGCCGCGCGGCTCGAAGATCAGCAGTTTGCGCAAATGATCGAGATGGTCGCGCACATAGGCGCGCTTCTCCAGGATGGTGCCCTTGGGAATGCTGGGATAGCCGCCCGTGACGATCCGGAGCGGCTCGCCGCCCGTATGCATGTCGACGACGGTGAGGTTCATGCGGCCGGTCCTAGCCCTGGGATTTGCCGTACAGCGCCTGCAATTTGCCGAACGGCATGGCGGCGCGGGTGAAGCCGAACGTGCCGTCCTGCTGGATTTCGCGCGCCGCCGTCTCCAGCATGCCGTAGGCGAAATTGGTCAGCCAGGGGCCAAGCGAAATCCGTTTGACGCCGGCCATGGCAAGGTCGGCGATGGTGAAGCCGGGCCTCGCCATGACGTTGACCGGCTTGCCGACCGCCGAGCAGATCGTGCGCACCATCTCGATGTCGCCGATGCCCGGCGCATAGAGCACGTCGGCGCCGGCCTTTTCGAAAGCCTGCAGCCGCTTGATCGTGTCGTCGAGGTCGGACTTGCCCCAGAGGAAATTCTCGGCCCGCGCCGTGAACACGAAATCGCGCTTCAGCGCACGCGCCGCCTCCACCGCGGCCGCGACACGCTCGACCGCGTGCGAAAACTCATAGATGGGCTTATCCGGATCGCCGGTGTGGTCCTCAATCGAGCAGCCGGCAAGCCCGGCGGCTTCCGCCGCGAAGATGGTCTCGGCGGCCTGCTCGGCGCTGTCGCCCTTGCCCTTCTCGAGATCGGCCGAAACCGGCAGGTCGGTGGCGGCCGTCACGTCGCGGCAATGATGGATCATCTGGTCGAAGCTCACGGCTCCATCCGGCAGGCCGCGCGAAAAGGCAAAGCCGGCGCTGGTCGTGGCCAATGCCTTGAAGCCGAAGGAGCCAAGCAGCTTCGTCGTGCCCGGGTCCCAGGGATTGGGCATGACGAAGGTCGAGGCATGCAGGTCGCGAAAAATCTTGCCCTTGTCCATGGATGCTCCCCCATAACGAGTGTCGGGGCGGATGCTAGCGCGCTGTTTGCGGCCGGGCAAACGAATGCGGTTGGTTCAGAAGCGTTTCTCGTTGTCTGCTGCCAATTTCTCGAAAGCGTCGGAATCGGCGACATAGCCCGCCGTTCTCTTATCCCAGCGGTAGGTGACGGAAATGTCGTTCGAGACGGCCTTCGGGGCCGGTTCGTCGCAAGTCTCTTCGCCGGGCGCTGTCTTGTCGGTTATCGTCGCCTTGATCGCCGCGTAGGGCGGGCCATCGCTCAAAGCCTGGAAGGCCAGATCCTGGGAGCGCCGGTAGGAACAGACATTTTCGTCGAACGTGTTGATGAGGTCGATCAGCTCAAAACGGTCGTCTCGCACCAGGATAAGCGGCGTCGACATGTAGCCCTGGTTCGAGTTGAAATGCGTGCTGGAGATCATCAGCGCATCGTCACCGACGCCGAGCGAAAGTTTACCGGGGTGGCGAAAGAAGGTGAAACGGTCGGTCGCCACATTGACGGCATCGAGCAGCCTCGGTTTGCCGGTGAGGTCGTAAAGCGCCAGCACCACATAGCCCTCCGCGCTGTCGGGCGACTCGCCGAGGTCGAACAGCATGGCCAGCCGGTCCTTGCCGCCGGCTTTGATGCCAAGCACGCCGGCGCTGAAAATGCTCGGTGCTTCCGGTGGCGAGCTGTCATTGTCGGGACCGGCAATGTGCCGCATCTCGATCGGCGAGGAGCCGACATAATAGTCACCCTTCGCCGTCAGATCCGGAATGACCATCCTGATGAGATCGGCATAGGTCGTATCGGCGTGGCCGGCGATGGGTTTGGCGAGGTCCGGGCTGGCGGCATCCTGGGCGCTGGCCGCGCCGCACAGCAATGGCACCAACAGGCAGGCAAAGACGAGCCGATGCAAAAATCCTGACATGCTTGATATCGTCCCCTCACCGCAAGCATCGCGAAGCTAACATGGCTTGCGGGGCGCCGCAGCTAGCCAATCCGGCCGGCAAAGTCAGTGGATCGGCACCAGCCCGGCGAGTTCGCGCATGTCGTCGAACAGGATGCCCCCGGCCTGGATCAGGCCGTTGCGGTCGGAATAGGGATCGCCATGATAGGAGAACACCCGCATGCCGGCGGCGATGCCGGCCTGCGTGCCGGCAACGCTGTCCTCGATGACGATGCAGTCGGCGGGCTCGAAGCCCATGGTCCTGGCCGCATGCAGGAACAGGTCGGGGAACGGCTTGCCCCGAGACACCATGGTGGCGCTGAACATGGCATGCTCGAACAGCGGCAACAGCCCGGTCTGGCCAAGCGTTATGTGCATTTTGGAGATCCTGGCCGAGGTGGCGACGCAATAGGCGAGGCCGGCCGCGCGGACCGCCTCGATGAACTCCCGGACATAAGGGATAGCTTCGACGCCATGGGCGAACAGATCCGGCAGGCCGGCATTCCAGCGCTCGACGAAATCGGCGCCGAGCCTGACGCTGGTCGTCTCTTCGATCTCCTTCTGCACTGACACCATGCTGCGGCCGGAGAAGTTCTTCCGGCAATATTCGAAGGTCGTTGCGTAGCCGGCCGCGCTAAGCCATTCGGCCAGGCGTCGGTTGGCCAGGTTCTCGGTATCGACCAGGATCCCGTCGCAGTCGAAGATGACGAGCTTTGGCAGCGGCCGTGTTTCAATCATATTGGATCAGTCTACCCGGCAAACGGCTCAACATGCCGAAACGCAGCCATGCATCAGGCGGTGCCGGTCGATCCGAATCCGTCCGAGCCGCGCGCCGTGCCGCCGGCGAGCGAACGCTCTTCCACCGCCACCTGCGTCACGGCGGTGAAAACGATCTGGGCAATGCGCATCCCGCGCGTGACGGCAAAATCCTCGTCGCCGAGATTGACCAGCAGCACCTTCACCTCGCCGCGATAATCGCTGTCGACCGTGCCCGGTGAATTGAGGACGGTAAGGCCATGTTTGAAGGCAAGGCCCGAGCGTGGCCGCACCTGGCCTTCCATGCCTTCGGGAATTTCCAGGATCAGCCCGGTCGGCACCAAAGCGCGTTTGCCCGGCAGGATCAGAAGCGGCCGGTCTTCGGGCACCGCTGCGCGCAAATCCATGCCGGCGGCGCCGGCGCTTTCATAGGCTGGAAGAGGAAGTCCCTCACCGTGCGGCAGCCTGACGAAGCCGACGGTCGGACCGATGACGGAGGGAGTTTGGAGGGCTGCGCGCATAAAATCGATCCTATCGGCGCGATTGTCGATTCGGTCAACTCGACCGCGGACCTATCAACGGCTTTCTTTCGGGCATCACTATGGCCTGAGGGCGGCTTAGCGAACTTCCATCGGAACAACCGTCGTCTCCTTGATCTCCTCCATGACGAAGGAGGCGGACACATCGGACAGCGCCACCTTGGCGATCAGTCGCTGGTAGAGCCGGTCATAGGCTTTCACGTCGGCGACGCGGGCGCGCAGCACATAGTCGAGATCGCCAGACATGCGGTAGACGCCGATGATCTCGGGCAAGCCGGTCACCGCGGCGCGGAATTTCTGCAGCCAGTCCGGATCGTGGTTGGATGTGCGGATCAGGATGAACACCGAAAGGCCGAGCCCGAGCTTTTCGGCATCGACCAGCGCCACGCGTCCGGTGATGACGCCATCTTCCTCCAGCCGCTTGACACGACGCCAGCAGGCATTGCGCGACAAGGCCACCCGCTCCGACAGCTGGTCGACCGACAACGTGCCGTCACGTTGCAATTCGGCGAGCAGTTTTCGATCGATTTCGTCGATTGCCAGTGTCATGTGGGATGTTTGTCCCATGAAATAGTAAAATGCAAGGATATTTTGGGACCAATGAACCGGTGAGGCGTGTCAGGATATTCATATCGGAACGCAAGCGCTGAAGGGGAACCAGCATGTCGGTCGCAAGGATTTTCACCTCACATCCGGCCAAGGTCGGTGAAACCTATTTCGGCCACATGGCCTTCGCCGCCTGGTTCTCGTCGCGCCTGCTGATGGCGGCGGGAGCAGCATTTGTTCACGCTTTCTTGCCATTTCTCTTCGAGACTACCGCCAGCCGAATCATCCGCGAGCTCTACGAGCGGACGCACAACAGAGGCACACACGCGATCAACGAGCCGGTGGCTCTTCCGGATCGCGCCTAGGGGACGACAAGCGATGTGCCGGTGGGCCGCCTATCTCGGTGAAGCGGTCTTTCTCGAAGACATCCTCACGGCGCCCTGTCACTCGCTGATCGCCCAAAGCCACTGCGCCCAGGAAGCGAAGTCGCCGACCAATGGCGACGGTTTCGGCCTTGCCTGGTACGGCGACCGGCCCGAGCCCGGTCTTTATCGCGACATCCTGCCGGCGTGGTCCGATCCCAACCTGAAGAGCCTGTGCCGGCAGATCAAATCCGGCCTGTTCCTCGCCCATGTGCGGGCCTCGACGGGCGGCGCCACCAGCCGCATGAATTGCCATCCGTTCATCTCCGGCCGCTGGTCGTTCATGCACAATGGCCAGATCGGCGGCTTCGAGAAGATCCGCCGCGCGCTGGAGAACTCGCTGTCCGACGCTGTCTTCGACCTGCGCGAGGGCACCACCGATTCCGAACTCTTTTTTCTCCTGATGATCGACGAAGGGTTGGCTGCTGATCCGCAAGGCGCCGTTTCCCGTGCCACCAGTCGCGTGCTCGAAGCCTCGCGCCGTGCCGGTCTCGAGCCGGCGCTGAAACTCACCGGCGCCTTCTCGGACGGGCAGGCGTTGTATGCGGTCCGCTATGCCACCGACGCCCAGGCGCCGACGCTCTACACAGCGATGTTCGGCAAGGGCGCTGGCCGCTGCATCGTCTCCGAGCCTTTCGATCGCGAGGGCGGCGGCTGGCAGGCGATTCCGCCATCGAGCTTCGTCACCATGACAAGGGACGGCATCGCCATCCGCCCCTTTGCGCCAACTGCGGCGAAACTGGCGCTGGTTGGATAGGCTTTCGCCGCGTTGAGTAACGTCGCGGGACAGAGGGGGGCGCCGTAGAGTGCCGACCTCAACGCAATCCCAATCAAAGGCCGACTTCCAAGGAATGCTCAACTCCGCTTGAAGCCGCGCCGCTGTCCGCCATCTTGAAGGGCAGGCGGCAAGCAAGCTGGAGCATTCGTCATGGACCCGGTCTTTTCCACAACCACCGATCTCGCCGCCGCCATCGCCAATCGCAAGATCTCCGCCGTCGAAGCGCTCGACGCCCATCTCGCGCGGATCGACAGGCACAACCCTGCCGTCAACGCGGTCATCTCACTCGACAGGGAAGGGGCTCGCGAGCGTGCCAAGAAGGCCGACGCGGCATTGGCGCGTGGCGAAGCGCTCGGGCCGCTGCACGGCGTTCCCTTCACGCTGAAGGACGTGCACGAGACATTCGGCATGAGGACCACGGTCGGCTTCCCGCCCTTCGCCGACTATGTGGCGAAAGAAGACAGCCCGGTCGTTATCAGGCTGAAGGCGGCCGGCGGTGTGCTAATGGCCAAGACCAATGTCGCCACCATGTTGTCCGACTGGCAGTCGGACAATCCGCTGTTCGGCCGCACCTGCAATCCCTGGAACCTCCAGCGCACCCCGGGCGGATCCAGCGGCGGCGCCGCTGCCGCCGTCTGCACAGGCATGACACCGTTCGACGTCGGCACCGACATGCAGGACTCGATCCGCCTTCCGGCGGCTTTCTGCGGCGTCTATGGGCTTAAGCCGACCGAACATCGCGTTTCGCTGGCCGGCGCCTTTCCGGATCCTGGCGGTGCCGCGCGCGGCGTGCGGCTGATGTCCTGTCTCGGCCCACTGGCGCGCAGCGTCGAGGATCTGTCGTTGATCTATCGGATCATCGCCGGCCCGGACAGCCGCGACACCGACCTTGCGCCGGTGCCGGTCGAGGCCATGCCGAAGCTCGACCTTCAGACACTACGCATCGCTTTCGCGCCCGACTTTCCCGGTTTCCCGGTGGCCGGCGACATCAGCGCCGCGGTCGAAAATCTTGCAAGGCAACTGCAAGACGCCGGCGCTATCATCGAGGAAGCGAAACTGCCCAAGCTCGACCTGCACGACGATCTCGCCGAGGGCGGCGCGCTGATCGGTATGATGATGGAGGCGGCGCAGGAAACCCCGGAGCGGCCGACATCGGTCTCGCGCTGGTTCGAGGCACTGGCCCGCCGCGACAAATCCATTCTCGCCTGGGACCAATTCTTCGAGGATTGGGACGCGCTGCTCTGCCCGGTCGCCATGACCACGGCATTCCTGCATTGTGCGCCGGGCACTGCGATCAAGGTCGACGGCAAGGACCGGAGCTACTGGATGCTGCCGGCCTACGGCGCCCTCTTCAACTACAGCGGCCACCCAGCGCTTTCGATGCCATGCGGACAGGACAGCGACGGCCTGCCGATCGGCCTGCAGCTTGTCGGCAAACGCTGGTCGGAATCGCGGCTGCTCGCCATCGCCAGGGCGATGGAACCGCTGGCCGGCGGCTTTCGCCGGCCGCCCGGCTATTGAGCGAAGCGCGACAGCCCGTAAGGCGCCATCAGCGGGTCGCGCTCGCCGCCAAGAATTTCGCGGGTGGCGAACAGGCCGACGGCCGGCGCCAGCGTGATGCCGGAATGCATGACCGCGACATAGACGCCATCCATGCTCTCGGCGCGGCCGATGATCGGAAAGCCGTCGATCGGCGTCGGCCGGTAGCCGACCGTGTGGAAATCCAGCTCAAGTCCGTCGCTGTCGCGCAACATGGCTTTCGTGGCCGCGAACAACGCGCGCGCGGTGGCCTCGGCATCCATCCCCGGATCGGCGCCGCCGAAGTCCGAGCCGGCGATGATGCGGCCTTCCGCCGTTTGGCGCATGTGCAGCCGCTCGGCCAGCACCAGTCCGTTGAGCAGCTTCTTGTATGGCCGCGAATGGACGATCAGGCCGGGCGGCGTCTCGATCGGCAGGTTGATGCCGGCGGTCGCCGCAATGTCAGGCGAGCCGACGCCTGCCGCGATCACCACCTCGTCGGCGGCGATCAGCCCATGCGATGTGTCCACGCCGGTTATCCTGCCATTGGTCTGGGCAAGTGCCGTCACCGTGCTGGAGGCGATGCGTGCACCGCGTTGTTCGGCATCCGCCAGCAGCGCCTTGGCGGCTGCGACCGGCTCGGCGACACCCTCTTCGGCTACATGCAAAGCGACATCCGGAAGTTCGGCGAGATTCGGCTCGATGCGCGCCGCGCCGGCACCATCGACGCGCTCGATGCCGTAGCCCCAGGCAGAATGCTCCGCGGCATAGGTTTCCATTTCGGCCGCCGATAGATCCCAGCACAGGCCGCCGCACCAGGCGAGCGGCAGGCTTGGCAGATCCCGCGCTAGCCGAGTCCATTCAGCCATCGCGCGGCTGCGCAGCCGGAAATACGGCTCCGGGTTACCCCAGCTGGCATTGATCCAGGCAAAGGAACTTGGCGTGGCGACACCGCCAATGCCGCTTTCGGAGATGACGGTCACTTGCGCGCCGGCCTTGGTCAGATGCCAGGCGATGGAAGCACCGATGATGCCGGCGCCGATGACGATGATTTGCTTGGTTTCGCTCATGCTTGATCTCCGCCGGATTGGCATCCCTGATGCCATCGCCGCGGTCGGAGCTCAAGTGCGGACAGGGCCCTTCAGGCCAAAACCGTCGACAGGCCGGAAAAGCGCTGCTAGAAGCCCGCGCCACAGACAGGATTCCAGAAATTGGCAGAAGACATCGAACAGGCGGTATCGCGCCGCCGCACTTTCGCGATCATCGCCCACCCTGACGCCGGCAAGACTACGCTGACCGAAAAGCTGCTGCTGTTCGGTGGCGCCATCCAGCTTGCCGGCGAGGTGAAGGCCAAGAAGGACCGTATCCAGACGCGGTCCGACTGGATGAAGATCGAGCGCGAGCGCGGCATTTCGGTCGTCACCTCGGTGATGACGTTCGAATATGAGGACAACGTCTTCAACCTGCTCGACACGCCGGGCCACGAGGATTTCGCCGACGACACCTATCGCACACTGTCGGCGGTCGACTCGGCGGTCATGGTCATCGACGCCGCCAAGGGCATCGAGCCGCGCACGCTGAAACTGTTCGAGGTCTGCCGGCTGCGTGACATCCCGATCATCACCTTCGTCAACAAGATGGATCGCGAAAGCCGCGATCCGTTCGAGATTTTGGACGAGATCGAGCAGAAGCTGGCGCTGGACACCGCGCCCATCACCTGGCCGATCGGCCGTGGCAGGACCTTTTCAGGCACCTATCACCTGGCGCTGAACGCGGTGCGTAAGGGCGATGACGAGAAGGAGCGCACGCCGGTCAACGGTCCCGATTCCAACCGTGTTGCCGGCCTGCTGCCGGAAAACGAGCGCGAGGCCTTCATCGAGGAACTGGAACTCGCGCGCGAAGCTTGCCGCCCGCTCGACATCGACGCCTTTCGCGAGGGCCATCTGACGCCTGTCTATTTCGGCTCGGCGCTGCGCAACTACGGTGTGCGCGACCTGATCGAGGCGCTCGGCGCCTTTGGCCCGCCGCCGCGCGCGCAGGAGGCCGATACCCGCACCATCGAGGCGACCGAGGAGAAAATGACCTCCTTCGTCTTCAAGATCCAGGCCAACATGGATCCCAACCACCGCGACCGCATCGCCTTCGTGCGCGTTTGCTCGGGCAAGCTCGAGCGCGGCATGAAGGCAAAGCTGGTGCGCACCGGCAAGCCGATGTCACTCTCGGCGCCGCAATTCTTCTTCGCCCGCACCCGTGTCACCGCCGATGAGGCCTTCGCCGGCGATGTCGTCGGCATCCCCAACCACGGCACGCTGCGCATTGGCGACACGCTGACCGAGGGCGAGGAGATCCTGTTTCGCGGCGTGCCGAACTTCGCCCCGGAAATTCTGCGGCGTGTCCGCCTCGGCGACGCGATGAAAGCGAAAAAACTTAAGGAAGCGCTGCACCAGATGGCCGAGGAAGGCGTCGTGCAGCTGTTCTCGCCCGAGGACGGCTCTCCGGCGATCGTCGGCGTTGTCGGCGCCTTGCAGCTCGATGTGCTGAAAGAGCGGCTGAACTTCGAGTACACGCTGCCCGTCGAGTTCGAAAAGTCGCGCTTTTCGGTCTGCCGCTGGATCTCGGCCGACGACAAGGCCGAGGTGCTTCGCTTCATCGAAGCGCATCGCGGCGACATCGCCCGCGACCTCGACAACGACCCGGTCTTCCTCGCCCAGCACGCATTCTCTCTGAACTACGAAGCCGACCGCTGGAAAGCGATCCGTTTCGCCACGATCAAGGATTACCAGGTGAGAGACAAGGCGGCGTGATTATAGTGAGTAGTCAGTAGTGTGCAGTGAGTAGTCAGTAGTCAGCAGTGATATTACTACTCACTACTCACTACTCACTACTCACTTGCGATCACCCCTTCGCCGCTTCCTCGATCTTGGCGATGTCGATCTTGCCCATCTGCATCATCGCACTCATCACCCGGCCGGCCTTGGCCCGGTCCGAATCCAGGAGCAGGCGCGGCAACTGTTCCGGCACGACCTGCCAGGAAACACCGAACTTGTCCTTCAACCAGCTGCAGGCGCCAGGCTCCCCGCCCTCGGTGAGCTTCTCCCAGAAATAATCGACTTCTTCCTGCGTCTTGCAGTCGATCGACTGCGACATAGCCTCGTTGAACTTGAAGTTGGGGCCGCCATTGAGCGCCTGGAACGGCACGCCGTCGAGCTCGAACGTGGTCAGCAGCACTTTGCCCTCATCGGCGTGACCCTTGGGCCAACGCAGCACGCTCAGCACCTTCGAATTCTTGAAGATGGAGACGTAGTGGTTCATCGCTTCTTCGGCCTGGCCGTCGAACCACAGGCAGGTGGTGATCTTTTGCATGTCGTGCTCCTCGGTTGCTTCTTGCGCCACAATGAAACGGCCGACTCCCGGAATGGTGCCATTTCTTGCCGTCTGCCCAAGGACGGCCGTGAAACGCCCGATCCGACAGTGGCATCGAATTTTCCTAGAGAATCTGGCGCATTGCAAAAATGTGGCCAGACCATACTTGCGCGTCTATAACCCCTGCGATCAAAATTCAGCGCCGCCGCGCCATTCTTCGGCTGCGGTCAGCCATCAAGGAAAAAACATGCCCGCCTACCGTTCCCGCACCACCACCCATGGCCGCAACATGGCCGGCGCCCGCGGCCTATGGCGCGCCACAGGCATGAAGGACAGTGATTTCGGCAAGCCGATCATCGCGGTCGTCAATTCCTTCACGCAGTTCGTGCCGGGTCACGTCCATCTGAAGGACCTTGGGCAGCTGGTCGCCCGCGAGATCGAGAAGGCCGGCGGCGTTGCCAAGGAATTCAACACCATCGCCGTCGATGACGGCATCGCCATGGGGCATGACGGCATGCTCTATTCGCTGCCGTCGCGCGAGCTGATCGCCGACTCCGTCGAATACATGGTCAATGCGCACTGCGCCGACGCCATGGTCTGCATCTCCAATTGCGACAAGATCACGCCGGGCATGCTGATGGCGTCGCTGCGTCTCAACATCCCGACCGTGTTCGTCTCCGGCGGCCCGATGGAGGCCGGCAAGGTGGTGCTGGCCGGCAAGGCGCAGGCGCTCGACCTCGTCGATGCCATGGTGGCCGCCGCCGACGACAAGATCTCCGACGAGGACGTCAAGGTCATCGAGCGCTCGGCTTGCCCGACCTGCGGCTCCTGCTCGGGCATGTTCACCGCCAACTCGATGAACTGCCTGACCGAGGCGCTGGGGCTTTCGCTGCCCGGCAACGGCTCGACACTGGCCACGCATGCCGACCGCAAGCGGCTGTTCGTCGAGGCCGGCCATCTCGTCGTCGATCTCGCCCAGCGCTACTACGAGCAGGATGACGAAAGCGCATTGCCGCGCAGCATTGCCTCCAAGGGCGCCTTCGAAAACGCCATGACGCTCGATATCGCCATGGGCGGCTCCACCAACACCGTGCTGCACATCCTGGCCGCCGCCCATGAGGGCGAGGTCGACTTCACCATGGAGGACATCGACCGGCTGTCGCGGCGGGTCCCCGTCCTGTGCAAGGTGGCGCCGGCCAAGTCCGACGTGCACATGGAGGACGTCCATCGCGCCGGCGGCATCATGGCCATCCTCGGCCAGCTCGACAATGCCGGCCTGATCAATCGCGACCTGCCGACCGTGCACACGGCCAGCCTCGGGGAAGCGCTCGACCATTGGGATATTTCACGCACCTCGAGCCAGAATGTGCGGGACTTTTTCCTCGCCGCCCCCGGCGGTGTGCCGACGCAGGTCGCCTTCAGCCAGGACCGCCGCTGGGACGAGCTCGACACGAACCGCGAGACCGGCGTCATCCGCTCGGCGAAGACCCCTTTCTCGAAAGACGGCGGCCTCGCCGTCCTGAAGGGCAATCTGGCGCTCGACGGCTGCATCGTGAAGACGGCAGGCGTCGATGAGTCGATCCTGAAATTCACCGGTCCTGCTCGCGTCTTCGAAAGCCAGGACGCTTCGGTCAAGGCGATCCTTGCCAATGAGATCAAGGCCGGCGACGTCGTCGTCATCCGCTATGAGGGACCGCGCGGCGGCCCCGGCATGCAGGAAATGCTCTATCCGACCAGCTATCTGAAGTCGAAGGGCCTGGGCAAGGCCTGCGCGCTGGTCACCGATGGACGCTTCTCCGGCGGCACGTCGGGCCTGTCCATCGGTCATGCTTCGCCGGAAGCAGCGGAAGGCGGTCTGATCGGGCTGGTGCAGGAGGGCGATACGATCGAGATCGATATCCCGAACCGCACCATCCGTCTTGCCGTCGACGACGCGGAACTCGATGCCCGCCGCGCGGCCATGGAGGCCAAGGGCGCGGCCGCCTGGAAACCGCAGGAAAAGCGCAAGCGCAAGGTGACAACCGCTTTGCGCGCCTACGCCGCCTTCGCCACCAGCGCGGACAAGGGTGCCGTGAGGCACGTGCCGGAGTAAGGCTCGAATCTCGTCAGGTCGGCGCTGCCCCTCATTGTCCTGCCGGACATTTCTCCCCGTATAGTGACGGGGAGAAAGAGGCCATTACCAACGGCTTCGCCCAATTGTCGGCGTTGCAAGAAAGCTGAGAGGTTGCGACCAGCCCCTTCTCCCCGTCACTATACGGGGAGAAGATGCCGGCAGGCAGATGAGGGGCGGCACAAACACTGCAGGACTACCTGTCCTCGGCTTGCGCCGCTCCACACTAAGGCATCAACTGATACTCATAGAGCTTCTGGTAAAGCCCGCCCTGCTTGAGCAAGGCCCGGTGCGGCCCGCTTTCCACCACTTTGCCGGCTTCCAGCACCACGATCGTGTCGGCCTGGTGCACGGTCGACAGGCGGTGCGCGATGACGATCGTGGTGCGCCCTTCCGTCAGCTGTTGCAGCGCGTCGCGGAACAGCGCCTCTGACTCCGCGTCGAGCGCGCTGGTCGCTTCGTCGAGCAGCAGGATTTCGGCGTTGCGCAGCATGGCGCGCGCGATCGAGATGCGCTGGCGCTGGCCGCCCGACAAAAGGCCGCCATTCTCGCCGACATCGGTTTCATAGCCTTTCGCCTGCGCGACGATGAAGTCATGCGCGTTGGCCGCCCTGGCCGCGGCGATCACCTCGTCGTCGGTCGCGTCCTCGCGACCAAGCCGGATGTTGTGCATGATGGTGCCGGCAAACAGGAACGTGTCCTGGCTGACATAGGCGATCTTTTCCCTGAGCGAGGCGAGCGTGGCATGGGAAATGTCCTGGCCGTCGAGCAGCACCCTGCCGCTCTTCGGGTCGTACATACGCATGATCAGGTTCAGGATCGTTGACTTGCCGCCGCCGGAAGGGCCGACCAGCGCCGTCATCTTGCCGGGCGCCAGGGTCAGGTCGAACCCATCCAGCACCGGGGAGCCGTTCTGGTAGGCGAAGCTGACCGCGTCGAACCGTATCTCGCCCGGTCCGGCCTGAAGCGGCCTTGCATCCGGCTTCTCGGCCAATGTCAGCGGCTCGTCGGCCAACTGGAACATCATGCGCACGCCGACAATGCCGCTTTCCAGCGAGATACGGACGCGCGCGAGGCGCTTTGCCGGTTCATAGGCAAGCAGCAGCGCCGCGATGAAGGCCATGATGTTGCCAGGCATCTGGCCGCCCTTCAGGACCAGTAAGCCGCTGACCATGACCGCGCCGGCGATCGCCAGGCCGGCCAGCGTTTCCATCACAGGATTGGTCACTGCTTCCAGCGCGGCGATGTTGTTGGCCCGGTCCTCGACATCGGACACCGCCCTGTACATACGCTTGCGCATCAGGCCTTCGAGGTTGAAGGATTTGACCACGCGCACGCCGATCGCGGTTTCCTGCATCACCTGCACGATCTGGCCGACCGAGCGGAACTCCATGGCGGCGAACTTGCGCACGCGCTTCAGGATGCGGTTGACGCCATAGATGGCCAGCGGACCGACGACGAAGCAGATCAGGGACAGCGCCGGCTGCTGCCAGACCATGACCCCAATCAAGGCAGCCAGCGTCACCAGGTCGCGCACATAGGAGGTGACGATGAGGTCGAGCACGTTGCGCGCCGCCTGGGCATTGTTGGTCATGCGGGTGATCAGGTCGGACGACGAGGTCGAATGGTAGAATTCGATGCCTTGCGCCAGGATGCGATCGTAGATCTTGCGTTGCCGTTCGGCGATGATGGCGTTGCCGACGCGGCTCATGAAGTAGGCCTGGACGAAGTTGGCGATGCCCTTGACGATGAAGATCCCGGCGACCGCCACGGCAATCATGTTGACGCGATCGACCCTTTTGTCGATCACGAATTCATTGGTGATTTCGCGCAGGATCCAGGCGCTGGCGGCCGTCATGCCGGCCACCACCAGCATCGACAAGATCGCGGCGGCGTAGCCGGCCCTGTGCTGCCGGAACGATTCCCGGAGCAGCCTTGCGACGAGGCGCTGGTTTTCCGTCGAGCGGAAGAAGCGAAACACGGCTGATCCTTGATGCCGGGATGACGAAGGCGGCTTATAGAGGGAGTTGCCGCCGGAGGGAACCTTTCGCCGCCATCGAAAGAAACCGCTGCGGCAGGCTGTCTTTTGAGACACGATACAACTGTGATTCTTCAAGCGGGATGATGAGAGATGGATTTCGACTTAATCGTTCGTGGCGGCACGCTGCCGGAGGGCGGCATAGCCGACATCGGCATCAGCGGCGAGACGATCGCGGCGATCGAGCCGAAGCTCGAGGGTTCCTCGCGGACCGAGGTTGACGCCCGTGGCAATCTGGTCTCGCCGCCCTTCGTCGATCCGCATTTCCATATGGACGCCACGCTGTCCTACGGCATCCCGCGCATCAACGCGTCGGGCACGCTGCTCGAGGGCATTGCGCTGTGGGGCGAACTGAAGCCGCTCCTGATGCACGAAGCTGTGCGCGATCGCGCGCTCGCCTATTGCGACTGGGCGGTGTCGATGGGGCTACTCGCCATCCGCACCCATGTCGACGTCTGTGACGACAGGCTGCTGGCGGTCGAGGCGCTGCTGGAGGTCAAGAAGACCGTCGCCCCCTATATCGACCTGCAACTGGTGGCATTTCCGCAGGACGGCTTCTATCGCTCGCCGATGGCGCGCCAAAACACCATTCGCGCGCTGGACATGGGGGTCGACATCGTCGGCGGCATTCCGCATTTCGAGCGCACCATGGCCGATGGCACGCGCTCGGTGACCGAACTGTGCGAGATCGCGGCAAAACGCGGCCTCATGGTCGACCTGCATTGCGACGAGACCGACGACCCGCTGTCGCGTCACATCGAGCAACTCGCCTATGAAACGCAGCGCCTCGGGCTGCGGGGCAGGGTGGCCGGCTCGCACCTTACCTCGATGCATTCGATGGACAATTACTATGTCTCGAAGCTTCTTCCGCTGATCGCCGAGGCCGGTGTTTCGGCGATCCCCAACCCGCTGATCAACATTATGCTGCAGGGCCGTCACGACACGTTCCCGAAGCGGCGTGGCATGACGCGGGTCAAGGAAATGCAGGCGCTCGGCATCCGTGTCGGCTGGGGTCAGGATTGCGTACTCGATCCCTGGTATTCGCTGGGCACCGCCGACATGCTCGACGTTGCCTTCATGGGCCTGCATGTCGCTCAGATGTCGAGCCCGGCCGACATGGCGCGCTGCTTCGACATGGTCACCAACGTCAACGCCGCGATCATGGGCCTCGATCATCTCGGCCTGGCCGTCGGCAAACGCGCCAGCCTGGTGGTCCTCGATGCCGGCAATCCGATCGAGGCCCTGCGCCTGCGCGCCGAGCGCATCTGCGTCATCGCCAGGGGCAAGGTGGTGGCGGAGCGAACAAGGCAGGATACCAGGCTTTCGATCTCCGGCAGGCCATCGCAGGTGAACCGCAGACATATATCCACCTAGAACAGCCGATTCCCGACGCTGGTCTTACCGTTTCTCCGATTCCCACTCGTCAAAGTTGGCGCTTGCGGATAGGAGCCGGGCATGGTTGAGCCCGTCGCCCGGAATTCGATGGTCAGGAATGTGCTTCTGGCCGGCATCCTGCTGATGCTGGCGGGCGACTTCCTGTTTGCGCTGAACGACGCGATGGGCAAGTGGCTGGTTACCAGCTTCTCCGTCGGCCAGGTCGTGTTGATTCGCTCGATTGGCGCCTTCATCGTGCTCGGCCCGATGATCGCCAACCAGGGCGCTGGCAGACTGTTCCAGCTGGAACGGCCCGGGCTGCAGATCCTGCGCGTGGTGGCGACGACGCTGGACACCGCTTTGTTCTACGCCGCCGTCGTCTATCTGCCGCTTGCCGATGTGATGAGCTTCTACATGGCCGGGCCGATCTATGTGGCGGCGCTATCGCATTTCCTGCTTGGCGAAAAGGTCGGCTGGCGCCGCTGGGTGGCGATCCTGCTCGGCTTCTGCGGCGTGGTGATCATGCTGAAACCATCCTCTGCCGCGTTTTCGCTGTCGTCGGGTTTCGCGCTTGTCGGCAGCCTTGCCTTCGCATTCGCCATCATCCTCAACCGGCGCTTGCGCGGCACCAGCGACACCAATCTGGTGACGTGGCAGACGATCGGCACGCTGGCGGTTGGCGGCGTGCTGACCATCGGCGCCTGGAAGGCGCCTTCGGCGCTCGATCTCGGCGCCATGCTGCTGCTCGGCATCGTCTCCTGCGGCGCGCATCTGATGATCACGCGGGCGCTGAAACTGGCGCCGGCCTCGACGCTGGCGCCGCTGCATTACACGCTGCTCTTGTGGGCGGTGGTGTTCGGGCTGGTGTTCTTCGGCGACGTTCCCGGTCCACGCATCCTGATCGGCTCCGGCATCATCGTTCTGGCCGGCCTGTTCATCTTCCATCGCCAGAAAGTGGTCGACACCACGGTGCCGCCGGAGAACGTGCCGAAGGGTGTGAACTGAGGCCCGGATTTCGGGTGCCTAATGCATGTCGCCCAAAAGTGACCTCGGTTTTGGGAGAACGACATGCATCAAAACAAAATCTAAAGCGCGTCGCATGAACACGTTTCACTGCGACGCGCTTTAGCCTTGGCGTACCGCAGCAAGGTGCCGCGAAAATTCCTCTGTCTCCATCAGCACCTTGCAGCGCGCGAAGCGGCCGTCGGCATAGGCGCGGAAATCGTCTACTGGGTTGTTGTTGGCAAGCTGGATCAGCCCCCACAGCGTCCACAACAGGTCGCACATCGCCTTGTAGATGACGATGCGGCCGCGCTCCGCCGGCTTCGCCTCGCCACCGAAATAAGCGCGCATCAGCTCCTCGTCCTGGGCCGCGTCGAATTTGCCCTCGACGCTGAGATCGCCGAGGTCCCAGAGCGGGTCGTTCATTCCGGAATATTCCCAGTCGACGATCCACATCCGCTCGCCCGTATCGAGAAAATTTTCGCACAGCGGATCGCAGTGGCAGGCGACGAGGGGCAAGGGGCGGACGGCCAGCGCCGAGCGCACGCTGCCGGCCTCGCGCACCACGTCGTGATAGCCGGCGGGCAGGGCGACATCCCTCGTCGACAGCACCTTGAGATAGTCGTCGATCATCGAAAACAGCTCGAAGCGGAAGGGGAACACCGCGCCGGACGCGTGCAGCTTGCGGAAGGCCTCGGCCGCCCGGGCCGGACTGCCCTGCCGGTCCCTGAATTTCTCCGGCGACATCGTCTCGGCACCAGCGATGTAGCGCGTCACCATCAGGCCCGTGGCGGCATCGGCATGCAGCACCTCGGGGCTGACACCGGCCTTTGCCGCCTCGCGCGCCGCCACCGCCTCGTTGGCGCGGTTGATGTATTCCTCGGTGCCTTTGCCTGGAATGCGCAGGCAGTAATCGCCGGCCTTGAAGACGAGGTTGGTCAGGCCACCGAGCCGTTCCAGCGGCCCGGTGTAGCCGGCCAGCACCGGAATGGCGGCAAGTTTTGCCCGCGCCTCGTCTGTGACCATGCCTGCGTCCCCACGCGCTATTTCTTCGCCGCAACGGTTCCACAATTTTCGTCGTTTGGCTATCATCCCGGCAAGACGAGGGATTGGTGGACACGTGACGGACAGCAAACACCATGGCGCACTTGGCGAGGTCTACGCGGCCAAGCGCCCGGAAGAGGTGGCGGCACTCTATGACAGGTGGTCGCAGACCTATGACGCCGACATGTCGGCCGCCGGCTACCGCCATCCGACGATCTGCCTTGCCTTGCTGGCGCGCCATCTGCCGCGCGGCTCTGCCCCGTTGCTCGACGCCGGCGCCGGTACCGGGCTGATCGGCGAATGGCTGGATATTGCCGGCTATCCCCAGGTCGAGGGGCTGGACATCTCGCAAGGCATGCTGGATCAGGCCGCGCGCAAGGGCGTCTATTCGGCGCTGCATTGCCTGGCGCTCGGCGGCGCCTTGCCTTTTGCCGACGATGCCTATGCCGGTATCATCTCGGCCGGCGTGTTCACCTCGGGTCATGTCGGCGCCGAGGGCTTGGACGAACTGATCCGCATCTGCCGGCCGGGCGGAGTGATCGTGCTGACGGTCAAGAACACGCTGTGGGATCAGGGTTTTGCCGCGCGCATCGCGGAACTCGAGGCGCAAGGTCTCGTCACCCGCGCCGAGGAAACCCGCCCTTACGTCTCGATGCCCGGGGAGGCTGATACCGTCCCGAGTCGTGGCCTCGCCTTGCGCGTGAGTTAAGCCTTCACTCGCTCCATTGCCGGGTCGTATAGCGGCTCGAAATAGAGTTTAGCCGGCGTCCGCTGCATCGCGACCACCAGTTCATAGCTGCCCGAGGCGAGGAAATCGTCGCTCACCCCGTCGGCGTTGCGCACATAGCCATAGCCGATGTTCTTGCCGACCGTGTAGCCATAGCCGCCGCTGGTCAGATAACCCACCGGCTCGCCATCGCGCAGGATGGTCTCGCGCCCAACGAGCACGATCTCCGGATCGTCGACCGTGAAGCCGGCAAAGCGCTTCTTCAGGGACGCGCCGCCAACCTTCTCGAGCGCGCGCCGTCCGACGAAGTCGGTGTTCTTGCGCAGCTTGACGGCCCAGCCGAGCCCGGCCTCCAGCGGTGTGTCGTTGGGCGTGATGTCGGAGCCCCAGGCGCGATAGCCCTTTTCCAGCCGCAGCGATTCCAGCGCGCGGTAGCCGACCGGCCGGATGTCGTGTTTCCCGCCGGCGACCATCAGCGCGTCGAAGACTTCGCCGGTGGCGGCGATCGGCACATGCAGCTCCCAGCCCAGTTCGCCGACATAGGTGACGCGCAGCGCCCGCACCGTGTAGCCGGCTATTGTGATCTCGCGCACATAGCCGAACGGAAAGCCGGCATTCGAAACATCGCTCCCGGTCACCGCCGAAAGCACGTCGCGGGCACGCGGTCCCATCAGCGACAGCGTGCCGAAATCCTCGGTGACATCGGCGAGCTGGGCATCGAGGCCCTCGCCAATATGGTCGCTGATCCACGAGGCGTCATGGGTGCGGAAACCTGTGCCGGTGACGATGTAGAATTTTTCCTCGCCAAGCCGCGACACGGTCAAATCGGCCTCGATGCCGCCGCGCGTGTTGAGGAGTTGCGTGTAGGTCAGCCGGCCGACCGGCTTGCTGACATCGTTGGCGCAGATCCAGTCCAGGGCCTTCGCCGCATCGGACCCGCTCAGCTCATACTTGGCGAAGGACGACTGGTCGAAGATGCCGACATGCTCGCGCACATGCCGGTGTTCGTCGCCGACGGCGGCGAACCAGTTCTGCCGGCCCATCGAATAGATGTCCTTTGGCTCGACGCCCTCCGGCGCGAACCAGTTCGGCCGCTCCCAGCCGAGCTTCGAGCCGAATACGGCGCGCTGGTCTTTCAGCCTGTCGTAGAGCGGCGAGACGATGCGCGGCCGGCCGGAAACATATTCCTCGTGCGGGAAGCCGATCGTATAGTGCTTGCCATAGGCTTCCAGCGTGCGCTCGCACACCCAGTGCCGGTCGCGGTGCAGGTTGGAAAAGCGCCTGATGTCGACCACCCACAGGTCGAGCGGCGCCTCGCCATCGACCACCCATTGTGCCAGCACCCAGCCGGCGCCGCCGCCCGAGGCGATGCCGAAGGCGTTGAAGCCGGCGCCGACGAACATGTTGGCGCATTCGGGCGCCACGCCGAGGATGAAATTGCCGTCCGGCGTGAAGCTCTCCGGCCCGTTGATCATCTGCTTGACGCCGACCGTCTCCAGCGCCGGCACCCGTGCGATCGCCTGAACCATGTGCTGCTCGAAATGATCGTAGTCGTCGTCGAACAGCCGGAACTCCCAGTCATCGGGCACGTCGCCCCCGGGGAGACCGGTTGTCCAGGCCTGCGGGTTCGGCTCATAGCCGCCCATCACCAGGCCGCCGATCTCTTCCTTGAAATAGGTGCGCCGATCGGGGTCGCGCAGCGTCGGCGCGTCGGTCGCCAGTCCCGCGATCTTTTCGGTGATGATGTACTGGTGTTTCACCGGCTGCAGCGGCACGTTGATGCCGGCCACGGCGCCGACCTGTCGTGCCCATTGCCCGGCGCAGTTCACGACCTTGTCACAGGCAATGTCGCCCTGATTGGTCTTCACCGCCGTGATGCGGTCGCCCTTCATCTCGAAGCCGGTGACGCGCACATCCTCATAGAGTTTGGCGCCATGCATGCGCGCGCCCTTGGCCAGCGACTGCGTGATGTCGGAAGGGCTCGCCTGGCCGTCGGTCGGCAGCCAGGACGCGCCGACGAGATCGCCGGTCTCCATCAGCGGCCACATCGCCTTGACCTCCGCCGGAGACAGCAAATGCATGTCCATGCCGAAGCTTTTCGCCGTCGTCGCCAGCCTTTTGTACTCGGTCCAGCGGTCGGCATTGGTGGCGAGCCTGAGGCAGCCGGTCATCTTCCAGCCGGTGGCAAGGCCGGTCTCGGCCTCCAGCCCCTTGTAGAGATCGACGGAATATTTCAGCACCCGCGTGATCGAGGCCGAAGAGCGCAATTGCCCGACCAGGCCGGCGGCATGCCAGGTCGAGCCCGAGGTCAGCTTGCCCTGTTCGAGCAGCACCACGTCGGCCTTGTGGTCGCGCGCCAGATGATAGGCCGTCGAACAGCCGATGATGCCGCCGCCGATGACGACGATCGCGGCCTGGCTAGGCAAGGTCATGATTTCAGGATCCCGTATTTTGTCCGGTAGTTTTCCAGCGCCGCGTCGAGCCGCGCCAGGTTTTCCTCGGTATAGGCGACGTAGTCGATGCCGGGCGCGTCGAGATAGAGCTCCGACACCATGCTCCACATCGCCTCGCGCAGCAGCGAGGCGCATTGCATGGCTGCGTGCGAGCGGCGGATCGCCTCGTCCGGTTCCTTCATGAAATAGGCGGTCAGGAAGGCGAAGGATTCCTCGTCGCTCATGCCCGCGTTCGAAGCGACGCCGGCAAGGTCGAACATTGCTGTGTTGAAGCCGGCATATTCGAAATCGATCAGCCATAGCCTGCTGCCGTCGTCGAGAATATTGGCAGGCAAGAGATCATTGTGGCCAAAGACGATCGGCAGCAGTTTCTGGGCGCGCTCCAGTTCGTCGGCCAGCGCCAGAAAGCGCGGCAGGTCACCGCGCTTGCGGCTGTTACCTTCTTCAAGCGTGCGCGCGTAGTCGCGGATGACGTGGAACACCCAGAACATGAAGCCGGCGCCGGAGATATGGTTGGGCATCTCCCGGTGAAAGCCGCGCATCAGCGCCGCGACGCGGCCGAGATTGGCGCGCACGTCCTCGGCCAGATAGGTTTTGGCGCCAAGAAACGCCGTCACCAGGATTCCTGGTTCGGCATAATGGACCGCCGGCGCGAAGCCGGCGGCGTGAGCCGCCCGCGCGGTCATCACCTCGCGTTCGCGGAAGACATGGTGGAACGGATAATCCTGGCCGAAGCGCACGACGTGTTTGCCGGCGGTGTCGGTGACCACATAATTGGCATTGCTCAAGCCGCCGGGCAGCGGCGCGATCTCGATGGCGCCCGTCCAGCAGGGCAGGGCGCGGATGCGGTCTTCGGCAATCACGAAATCATCCCTGGTTTGCTGGCTTGGTTTGTTGGGCTTCGACAAGGCGCCATGGGCAGCGCAGCGACGGCGGGGAGAAACGCAAACAATCTCGTCGGTGCGGGACGCCAGGATCGGTATCCCGCACCGCACCGACGAGCCCCTTGGCCAGACTTTTGAGCCCGGCATCCGCCCCCGCGGATCTGAAAATTCCTTGAGCCAGACACGTTACGGGCTGTCCGGTCAATGAGTTGCGGCTCTGCCAATTAACCTCCCGCTGCAGCTCCGAACCCTATTGAGGGTGGATTTCACGCCAGGGTTGCCCTTCTGTCAATAAAAAGATGTGACCTTTTTTGGGTATTTTGCCCGAAAGTATAGGCAATTCCTTTAAAAGCGCTAGGAATGCCATAGAAGCGGGCAAATTCTGGGACGCGCACATATGGTCCACTCGAAACGGCATGGCGAGATCCTGCGGCTGCTGCAGGAAGAGGGAACCGTCACCATCGCCAGCCTTGCCGACCGGTTGGGCGTTTCACTCGAAACCGTGCGGCGGGACGTCAAGCCGCTCACCGGCGACGGCTCGGTTCTGAAGATGCATGGCGCCATCGGCCTGCCGTCGATGATCGGCGAGGCACCGTTCGAACGGCGCATGCGCGAGCATGCCGACGCCAAGCGCGTCATCGCGCGCATGGTTGCCGCCACCATCCGCGACGGCGAATCGATCATGCTCGACACCGGCACCACGACGTCGTTCCTGGCGCGCGAACTGCTCGGCCACCGGCGCCTGACGGTCGTCACCAACTCGTCTGATATCGCCCGCACGCTGGCCACCATCAACGGCAACAAGGTCTATATGGCCGGCGGCGAGCTGCGCAGCGATTCAGGCGCCGCGTTCGGGACGTCGGCGATCGAGTTCGTCAGCCGCTTCTCGGTCAGCCACGCCATCATCTCGACCGGCGCCGTGGATGCGGTGACGGGCGTCATGGACTTTGATCTGGACGAGGCGGAATTCGCCCGCATGGTGCTGTCGCGCGGCCAGCGCTCGCTCGTCGTCACCGATCACACGAAGTTCGGCCGCCAGGGCCTGGTTCAGGTCTGCGGCTTCGACGGCTTTTCCGAACTCGCCACCGACCGCGCGCCGCCGCATGACATTGGAGCCGCCCTCGCACAAGCCGGCGCGCGGCTCAGCATCGCCGGCGGGGAAGCCGGAATTTAGCCGAACACCAGGGACTGATGGGCACATACGCCCGCGAAAGTGCCGCCCGACACGGCGAAGGCGATGTTGTGCATCGCGCGTGCCGCGTCTCCGGCGGCATAAACGCCGGGAATCGTCGTCTGCTGTCTGTCATCGACTGATATCATCGAGCCGAGCAGGCCGTCCTTGAAGCCGCAGCCGAGCTGTTCGGCCAGCGGGCTCGCCATCGTGTTGCGTGGCGCGGTGAACATCGCTTTGACGCCGGCCTTCCGGCCGCCGTCCAGGTGGACAACCAGGCCGCCGGAGCCGTCTTCCCTCAGTTCGCTGACCGTCACGGGCTCAAATCTTACATTCTTGCCTTCCAGCACGAGCATCTCCTCGGCGGTGGGCTCGATCAGGCCGTTGCCGAACAGCGTGACGTCGCCCCAGTCGGAAATCAACTGCGTCTGATGCATGGACATCGGCCCGGTCGCGAGCACGCCAAGCGGCCCGCCGGAAACCTCGTAGCCGTGGCAATAGGGGCAATGCAGCACGGTCTTGCCCCATTGCTCGGCAAGCCCGGGAACCTCCGGCAGGATGTCGCGCACGCCGGTTGCCAGCACCAGCCGTGCGGCGCCGAATGTCTCGCCGCCACCGATGGTGATTTCGAAATCGCTGCCGCCGTTCGCAATGGCTTTGTCCGCACGCGCGGTAACCAGCCTGGCTGTCGGATAGGCAAGCAATTGCCGCCTGGCCTCGTCGAGGATGGCGCCCGGCGTGCGCCCGTCCTGGCCGAGAAAGCCGTGCGAATGCGCGGCAAAGCGGTTGCGCGGCTGGCCGGCGTCGATCACCAGCACGTTGCGCCGCGCCCGCGCCGCCTGGATGGCGGCGGACAGGCCGGCGAAGCTGCCGCCGACGACGGCAAGATCATACTGCATGGCTGGAAACTCCAATGAGGTCGAAACGGCGGCGGAAATCTGCGGTCAGGTCGGCCAGGGTGATGCGGCTGAGCTTCTCCGCCAACAGCCTCTCCGCCGCGAGGCGAAAATCGTCGAGCACGGCGATCACTGCTTGCTCGACGAGACAGCCTGGGCTTTCCGGCTCGGTGCTGAACGGCAGCAGCGTTTCGCCAAGGGCAACGCTTATCTCGGCCAGCGAAATGTTCTCGGGCGCGCGCCCGAGCAGCCAGCCGCCGCCATGTCCGCGCGACGAGGTGACGATGCCGGCGTCGCGCAAGCCGGCGATGGTGCGGCGCACCACCACCGGATTTGTATGAATGAAGGTGGCAAGCTGCTCGGAGGTCAGCGCTTGATCGGGTTTCTCGGCCATGTGGACGAGGATATGCAAGGTGGAGGATAGACGGCTGTTGCGCTTCATGTAACTTAATTAGTTACAATAAGCTGCGATGTCAAACGCGCCGGCGTCCCTGTGAACTCGCGGCGACGCTATGCCGGCAAAGCGCGAAAACTCATCCTGAAGCAGGCGCCGCTGGGCTTGCCATCGAGGATCTCGATGCGGCCGCCATGAAGATGCATGATTTCCTGCACGAGGTTGAGGCCGAGGCCGGCGCCATGATCCTGCGGGCGCAGCCGGTAGAAGGGCTCGAAAATGCGCTCCCGCTCGCCCGGCGGCACGCCGTCGCCTTCGTCCCGGACCTCTATGACGGCGGGCGTTGTGACGCCGACGGTGATCTTGCCGGCGCGGCCGCCATGCTCGATGGCGTTCTGGACGATGTTGGTCACCGCACGTTCGATCGCGGTGCGGTCGCCGGTTGCAAAAAGCGTGTCGCTGTCCGGCTCGAACGACATTTCGTAGCCGGCCGAGAACGCCATCGGCGCGAGGTCGACGATAACGCCGCGCGCGATCGCCACGAGATCGACCTTTTCGAAAGGCGATGTCTGCCGGTCGAGCCGCTGCAGGTCAAGCAACTGGTCGGTCAGCGTCGAAAGCCGTGCCGCATCCTGCAGCAGCCGTGCCCGTTCCGGTGTCGCCGGCAGCGAGGCCAGGCGCGTGTTGAGGATGGCGACCGGTGTCCTGAGCTCATGGGCGGCGTCGGTCAGGAAGCGCTTGTGGCGCTCATAGCCCTTGTCCAGCCGCGCAAGGGCTGCATTCACCGCCTTGACCAGCGGTGTCACTTCCGTCGGCACGTCCTTCAGCGGCAGCTGCACGCCACGCTGGTCGATGTCGATCCGTTCGGCCTCGGCGGCTGCATGGCCTAGGCCCGAAAGCGCGCCACGAACCACCCAGGGCGTCGCGAACAGCGTGGCCAGCGCCATCAGCCCGGCGAGCGGCAATATGCCTTGCAGGAAGAATTGCGGCGCCTGGCCGAGCAGGCGCAGCAGCGGAAGCCCGCCGTTGGTGCCGGTGAAGATCTGGACGTTGCCGGCCGCCGTGTCGGTCCAGCGGATCTTTCCCTCCGGCGGCGCGGATTGCCCGATTGCGTGGTCGATACGGGCGTCGCTGATAGTATCCAGCAATCCGGCGAAAGGCTGGAAGATGGGCGGCACGGTGCCCTCCTGCAGCCGCTGGCCCTGCTTGTCGCGGATGATGAACCAGAGATCGGGGACATCGGATCGCAGCTTCGCCAGGTCCGAGGTCTCGCGCAGGACGAGCTTGCCGCCTGCGTCACGCGCCACCGCATCCGCCAGCACGTCCATTGTGCCGTCCTCGTAATCGTGCGGAATGAGCCCGGTGGCGAGCAATGCGACGAGAATGCCGACGATGAGCAGGGTCAGCATGGCGCATTGCAGCAAGGCGATGCGCAGCACCAGGCTCCACTTCAGCGAACGCGGGCGCTTGGGACTCATCGCTTGGCGCTCATGTCGTCTCGCGCAGGAGATAGCCGACGCCGCGAATGCCGTTGATCGCCACCCCGGCATCGGCTTCGGCGAGCTTGCGGCGCAGGCGCGAGACGTGGGTGTCGAGCGCGTTGGACTGGATCTCGTCGTCGAGGCCGAACACCGCCTCCATCAGCGCCTCGCGCTGCACCATGCGGCCGGTGCGCCGCATCAGCGCCTCCAGCACCAGGAGTTCGCGGCGCGGCAGGCTGAGCGGTTCGGCGCGGATAGACGCTTCGCGATGCCCGACGTCGAGCACCAGATCGCCGGCGCGGATGAACTGCGACTGCAGCGGTGCCGGGCGCCTGAGCAGCGCGCGCAGGCGGGCCAGCAATTCCTCGAAGGCGAATGGTTTTGCCAGATAGTCGTCCGCGCCCATGTCCAGCCCATCGACCTTGTCCGATGTATCGCCTCTCGCCGTCAGCATCAGCACTGGCGTCGTGTTCTTGGCCGAACGCAATCTGGGAACCAGCGACAGCCCGTCGCCATCCGGCAACTGGCGGTCGAGCAGGATGGCGTCGTAGCTGTCGGCGGCAACGAAGCCTTCGGCTTCGTTGAGCGAGCCGGCGTGATCGACCACCATGTCGTGGCGCTTCAGCGCGGCACGCAAGGCGGAGACCATTTCAGGCTCGTCCTCGACCAGCAAGATTCGCATCGACAATTCTCCAGCAACGGCCTCGGGCGTTACCGCGCCAACATTGCGCAAACATGGCAAAGCCGAACGGCCGGAGGTCGACGAGCGCTTTCTTTGGCTCCGCGATATTGCGCAATGTCTATGCAACCCAGTCGCGGCAAACAGCGTCGGTCGGCGCGAATCGCCCATGCCGGCGAGAAGGCGTCGGGCCCGAATATGCAACAGGTCGGGCCCGACGTTGGAACGAAATGGCGCTGAAACGAATCAGTTGGCCACACAATCTGGCGTGCTGTTGTCCGGGATCGAGGTTACCATGCCTGTAAATGATGCTCTGTCTTTCCTCGCGGCGTGGACCGTGGCGCCGTTCAGGGTCGGCTCCGTCACGCCGTCCAGCTCCAGCCTGGCGGCATTGATGACGCGCGACATCGGACCCGAGACGGGCCCCGTGCTGGAGCTCGGTCCAGGAACCGGTCCTTTCACACGGGCGCTGCTGTCGCGCGGGGTGAAGGAGGAAGATTTGACGCTGATCGAATCCGATCCGGATTTTGCCGCGCTGCTCAAGCGTCGCTTTCCGGCCGCCCGGATATTCGAGATGGATGCCGTCGGTCTGCGCCATATGACGCTCTTCCACCGGCCGGTCATTGGTGCTGCCGTCAG
The DNA here is from genome assembly GCF_020164795.1 of Mesorhizobium sp. ES1-3. Classification (NCBI taxonomy): domain Bacteria; kingdom Pseudomonadati; phylum Pseudomonadota; class Alphaproteobacteria; order Hyphomicrobiales; family Phyllobacteriaceae; genus Mesorhizobium; species Mesorhizobium sp. ES1-3. Next base: position 29,550 of record NZ_JAIUGW010000027.1, on the reverse strand, counting down.
CGGCTTGCCTTTCCGGCTGATTTCGCCGCGCAAGACGCTCGCCATTCTCGAAGGTGTTTTCGCCAATCTTCGCCCGGGCGGAGCGCTCTATCAGTTCACGCTCGGATGGCGCTGCCCGTTCGACCAGTCGCTGCTCGACAGGCTCGATCTCGAGGTTACGCGGGTTGGCCATACCTTTCGCAACTTCCCGCCGGCGACGGTCTATCGCATCGCCAGGATCAAGACGTCAGAAACCTACGACTGGCGCTTCGCATGACGGGACCGTTGTCAGCCATCCTCGGCTTCGGCCTGTTCGGCGTCTTCTGCCTCGCCTTCACCGAAAAGATCCTGCCGGTTCCGCCCTCGCATGTGTTGCTGCTGTTTCTCGGCATGACGGCGGCGCCTGACGGCGCGACGCTGGCGGTCCTGCTGGCGGTGACGACTTCCGCTTCCTTCGCCGGCTGCCTTGTCTGGTATGCGGTCGGCCGCCGGATCGGATTCGACCGCGCCGACAGGCTGATCGGACGAGCCGGCAGATATGTCTTCCTGCGCCCCGAAACCTATCGCAATCTTGGCCAGGCCTATCGCCGCAATCATGTCAGGGTGTCCTTGCTGGCACAGTTCATCCCGACGGTGCGCAATTACCTGCCGATCGCTGCTGGCGCGCTTTGTCTGCCTGCCTTGCCTTTCGCGACCGCGACACTGCTTGGCGCCACCACATGGAATGCGGCCTTTCTCCTGACCGGTTACGTCATGCGCGGCAGTGGCCAGGATTCCTTCGCGGTGGGCTTGCGCATCATCGTCGTCGTCGTGGCGCTGGAGACAGCCTTCATGCTTGCGCTGCGCTATGGCCCGACATGGCGACGCCGCATCAGGCTGATGCTCGGCTGACCGCGCTGCACCAATCTCCGGTCACGGGATAAGCTCCGCAGCCGGCTTTCCTTCGCTTGCCTGCCGGTGTTTAGTCCGGCCATGGCCTTCACCATCCGCCAGTTGCAGTTCTTCATCGCCGTCGCCGAGCAAGGCACGGTGTCGCGCGCGGCGCAAAACCTCTCCATTTCCCAATCGTCGGTCACCGAGGCGATCAAGGAACTTGAAAGCGATCTTGGCGTCGAGCTGTTCGAACGCCATCCGCGCGGTCTCAACATCACCCACAAGGGCCACCAGTTCCTGCGTCACGCGACAAAGATTCTCGCCGACGTGTCCGATGCGCGCCGCTCTTTTTCCGGCGAACAGGCCGTGGCGGGCGGGCGGCTGCAACTCGGCGTCACCTCGCTTGTCGCCGGCTACGTGCTGTCGGATCTGCTCTCACGCTACCGCCGCGCCTATCCGGGCGTCGAGGTCTCGGCCATCGAGGACAATGGCGACTACCTCGAACACCTGTTGATCGGCGGCAAGCTGGACATTGCAGTCATGGTCACCTCCAATTTGCGCGACCGCACTGCCCTGCAATCGGAAATCCTCGAAGTCTCGGCTTACCGGCTGTGGCTGCCGCTCGGCCATCCCTTGGCTGGCGCCGACATCATCGGCATCGGCGATATCGCCTCCGAACCGCTGATCATGCTGACCGTCGACGAGATCGAGGAGAACACCGGCAAGCTGCTGACGGCGATCGGCGCCAGGCCGCATGTCGCCTTCCGCACCCGTTCCGTGGAAGCCGTGCGCAGCCTGGTCGCCACCGGCGCCGGTGTGGCGCTGCTGCCCGACCTCGTCTACCGGCCCTGGTCGCTGGAAGGCGACCGCATCGAATCGCGCGACATTTCGGGCTCCTTGCCGGTGGTGCAGGTCGGCATGGTCTGGCGGCGGGGCTCCGGCCTGCCGCAGGCGGCCCGCGACTTCGTCGGCCTTGCCCAGTCGCAGCGGACGGTCCGCCGCTAGTCTGGTGTGGCCTACTCCAGGCTGACGCCTGGTGTGGCCTACTCCAGGCTGACGTCGCCAGTCTTGCGCACGATCAAGGCGAGCCGTTCCAGGACGGTCGGGTCGAACAAGCCGCGCAGGCTGCGACGGCCGATCGAAGCGATGAGGCCCTTATCCTGGTAGTAGCGAAGTGTCAGGCGGGCACGCCGGTGCGGCGCGGCACTTTGGCAATGTCGATATCTTTTATGCTTGACCTCAAGTCGGCTCGGACTCGTAGAATGTCGCGACGATCGGTGAGAGCAACAGAAAGTGAGGCCCGTTATGCCGCAATCCGCGCAGCCAAACACACGCCAAGCCGCGCTCTGGAACGACGTCAGCGGGAAGGCCTGGGTCGAGATGCAGCCGATCCTCGACGAGATACTGGCACCGTTGGAGCGGCTGGTGGTCGATGCCGGCTATCCCGGGGAGGGGGGCAATGTCCTGGACATCGGCTGCGGCGCTGGCGCCACAACCCTGACGATGGCGCGCCGCGTGGGCAACGACGGAAATTGTGTTGGGCTCGACATCTCGCGGCCGCTTGTCGCCCTGGCGACGGAGCGCGCGCGGGTGGAAGGGGCAGCAAACGCAAGTTTCGAAGTGGGCGATGCCCAGGCGCATGCGTTCGAACCAGGACGCTTCGACGCTGTTGTCTCGCGCTTTGGTGTTATGTTCTTCGATGATCCAGTGGCCGCGTTCTCCAATATAAGACAAGCCGCAAGGCGCGGTGGCAAACTCGCCTTTGTTGCTTGGCGCAGTCCGGTCGAGAATGATTTCATGACGACCGCCGCGCGAGCGGCTGAGCCTTTCCTGCCGCCCGCACCCGCGCCAGATCCCGATGCGCCGGGACAGTTTGCCTTGGCCGACGGCGCCAAGGTGAAGCGGATCCTTGAAGCGAGCGGCTGGTCATCAATCGAAGTCGAACAGGCGAACGTCCTGTGTCGGATCGCAGAAGGCGATTTGATGACGTTTGCCACCCGGCTAGGGCCGGTCGCCGCCACGCTGCGCGAAGTTGACCGGGCAACGGCCGAAAAAATCACTACGGTGTTGCCTGCTGCGTACGCGCCTTTCGTGAAGGATGGTGAGGCCCGCTTCAATGCCGCCTGCTGGCTTGTGACGGCGCTGGCTTGAAGGGCGTCTTGCTATCGGAAAAACCGATATCGCCTTTCTGATAAATGAATTTGCGAAACCGGAATTTTCAAAGCACCTTCCCTTCAAGGGAGCAAAGCCGCCACCAGAGCGACATGCGTCCGTCGGACGAACTGATACTTTTTCAGTCCGCGCGTTGACCTTGGCGAAAACCGAAACCGGTTTTCGGAGGCCGGGCGCCAAAATGGGAGATCGATGATGAATTCATTCCTGAAGTCATGCACCGCGCTGACGGTCGCGCTGACCTTTTCCGGGCAGGCCGTTGCCCAGGTCAAGGAACTCGGCAAGGGCGAAGGCCAGGTCAACATCGTTGCCTGGCCGGGCTATATCGAGCGCGGCGAGACCGACAAGGGCTATGACTGGGTCACCGCCTTCGAAAAGGAGAGCGGCTGCAAGGTCAACGTCAAGACCGCCAACACGTCGGATGAGATGGTGTCGCTGATGAACGAGGGCGGCTTCGACCTCGTCACCGCTTCGGGCGATGCTTCGCTGCGCCTCGTCGCCGGCAAGCGCGTGCAGCCGATCAACACCGATCTCATCCCAAGCTGGAAGACGGTCGACGACCGGCTGAAGGACGCGCCCTGGTTCACCGTCGACAAGGTGCATTACGGCATCCCCTATCAGTGGGGTCCCAACATCCTGATGTACAACACCGAGGTGTTCAAGGAAGCGCCGAAGAGCTGGAACGTCGTCTTCGAGGAAATGAAGCTGCCGGACGGAAAGTCCAACAAAGGCCGCGTCCAGGCCTATGACGGGCCGATCCACATCGCCGACGCCGCCAACTACCTGATGTTCCACAAGCCGGAACTCGGCATCAAGGATCCCTACGAACTGAACGAGGACCAGTACAAGGCCGCGCTCGAATTGCTGCGCGTCCAGCGCACGCTGGTCGGCCGCTACTGGCATGACGCCGCCATCCAGGTCGACGATTTCCAGAATGAAGGCGTGGTCGCCTCGGGCTCGTGGCCCTATCAGGTCAACACGCTGGTCGCCGCCAAGAAGCCGGTTGCCTCGACCGTGCCGGAAGAAGGCGTCACCGGCTGGGCAGACACCACGATGATGGAAGCCGACGCGGCCCATCCGAACTGCGCCTATATGTGGCTCGAGCATTCGCTGGCGCCGAAGGTGCAGGGCGATGTCTCGGCCTGGTTCGGCTCGCTCCCGGTCGTGCCGGCCGCCTGCAAAGGCAACGAGCTGCTCGGCGAGGAAGGTTGCAAGACCAACGGCTACGACAATTTCGACAAGATCAAGTTCTGGAAGACGCCGGTCTCGAAATGCGCCACCCAGAACGACCAGTGCGTGCCCTACTACCGCTGGGTGTCGGACTATATCGGCGTCATCGGCGGACGATAATTTTCGCTTCGTTTCGTCGATAGTTGGCGCTGCCCGTCACCCTTGCCCTCTCCCCGTGAAGAACGGGGAGAGGGGATCATCGGCGTTGAAGCGCGTCCCTTCTCCCCGTCTCAATACGGGGAGAAGGTGCCGGCAGGCCGATGAGGGGCAGCGCCAACGCCCAAGATTTGACGAGCCTGACAGATCAGGACACCACATGACCCCAGCCGTTTCCTTTCAAAAAGTCTCGCGCCATTTCGGCAGCGTTCGCGCTGTCGACGCTGTCGACCTCGACATTGTACCAGGCGAATTCTTCGCCATGCTCGGGCCGTCCGGTTCCGGCAAGACGACGTGCCTGCGCCTGATCGCCGGTTTCGAGCAGCCGACATCGGGTTCGATCTCGATCTTCGGTGAACGCGCCGAGGGCGTGCCCCCCTACCGCCGCAACGTCAACACCGTGTTCCAGGACTACGCGCTGTTCCCACATCTCAACGTGCTCGACAACGTCGCCTACGGGCTGATGGTCAAGCGTGTCGGCAAGGCCGAGCGGCACAAGGCGGCGGAAGAAGCGCTGTCGCTGGTGCGGCTGCCCGGCTATGGCGCGCGCCGGCCCGGCCAGCTTTCCGGCGGCCAGCGCCAGCGTGTCGCGCTGGCGCGTGCGCTGGTCAACCAGCCCAAGGTGCTGCTGCTCGACGAACCGCTCGGCGCGCTGGACCTCAAGCTGCGCGAAAACATGCAGGAGGAGCTGAAATCGCTGCAGAAGGCGCTCGGCATCACCTTCGTCTTCGTCACCCATGACCAGGGCGAGGCGCTGTCGATGGCCGACCGCGTCGCCGTCTTCAACGATGGCAAGATCATGCAGATCGGCACGCCGGAGGACATCTATCAGCGGCCGAGCACGCGCTTCGTCGCCGATTTCGTCGGTTCCTCGAACGTGCTGCCGCCGGATTTCGTCCAGCGTTATTCCGGCCAGCAACGCTGGGGGAGTCTCAGGCCTGAATCCATTCGCGTCGGCCGCGCCGCGAGCGGCGAGGGCGTCGCTGCGCGCCTCGTCTCGACCAACTATCTCGGCGCCACGACCAGGCTGGCGCTTGATGCCGACGGGTTGAAACTGCACGCCGTGGTGCCTGCCGGCACTGCCTTGCCGGCGGAGGGCGAGGCGGTGGTGCTGACGTTCAATCGCGAGCACCTGCATTTGATGGACGAGCCGGCATGATGAAGGTTTGCGCGATGCGCCCCCCTCTGTCCTGCCGGACATCTCCCCCTCTAGGGGGGAGATCGGATGTCGCATCGGCCTTCGCCAATCTCCAACGTCTGAAGGCTGGCGCCGCGCACGAGCTGCCAATCTCCCCCCACGTGGGGGAGATGTCCGGCAGGACAGAGGGGGGCGCGACGGATCACGGCGTTAGCAGAACTGTGCATCTGTCATGACCATCACCGCCCTCAACCCCAATCCCGTCCCCGCCATCCTGCCCGGCAGCGGCGGCATGCGCGGTGCGCTCTCCGACCTCTTCTGGCGTAGGCCGCAAGTCCTGCTGCTGCTCATGCTTTTGCCGCCGGTTCTGTGGCTCGGCATCGTCTATATCGGCTCGCTGTTCGCGCTTTTGGCGCAGAGCTTCTTCTCCATCGACGAGTTCTCCGGCCTCATCAACCGCCAGTTGACGCTGAAGACCTATGGCGACCTTTTGCAGGCCGCCAACCTCGACATCATCCTGCGCACGGTGACGATGGCGGCCCTGGTCACGCTGGCTTCGGCCATCGTCGCCTTCCCCATTGCCTACTACGCGGCGCGCTATGCACGCGGCCGCTGGAAGGCGCTGTTCTATCTCGGCGTCATGCTGCCGCTGTGGTCGAGCTACCTGGTCAAGATCTATGCCTGGAAGCTGATCCTGGCCAAGGAAGGCATTCTCACCTGGCTGCTCGCCAAGCTGCATTTGTTGTGGCTGCTCGATGCCTGGCTGTCGCTGCCCGTGGTCGGCGGCAATTCGCTGTCGGTGTCGTTCACCGGCACCTTCATCGTCTTCGTCTATGTCTGGCTGCCTTTCATGATCCTGCCGGTCCAGGCGGCACTCGAGCGCGTGCCCGGCAATCTGGTCGAGGCGTCGTCCGATCTCGGCGCCTCGCCCGGCCAGACCTTCCGCAACGTGCTGTTCCCGCTGGCGCTGCCCGGCATCGTCGCCGGCTCGATCTTCACCTTCTCGCTGACATTGGGAGATTACATCATCCCGCAGATCATCGGCACCTCGCGCCTGTTCATCGGGCAGGCCGTCTATTCGCAGCAAGGCACCGCCGGCAACATCCCGCTCGCCGCCGCCTTCACCGTGGTGCCCATCGTCATCATGGGTTTCTACCTCTGGGGCGCCAAGCGCATGGGGGCCTTCGATGCGCTCTGATCGTGGTCAATCCGCTCCCGTCGGCCTCAAGATCGCGGCCGCCTGCGGCCTGCTCTTCCTGCATCTGCCGATCCTGCTGATCTTCGTCTATGCCTTCACCACCGAGGAGAAGAGCTTCGTCTGGCCGCCGCCCGGGCTGACCACGCAATGGTTCGCCGTCACCTGGAACCGGCCCGATGTCTGGGAAGCGCTGTCGCTGTCGGTCCGCGTCGCCGCTATCTCGACCACGATTGCTCTGGTGCTCGGCACGCTGTGCGCCGCCGCCGTGTCGCGGACGAAATTCTTCGGCCGCGAAACCATCTCGCTGCTGGTCATCCTGCCCATCGCACTGCCCGGCATCATCACCGGCATCGCGCTGCGCTCGGCCTTCGCGCTCGCCGACATCCCGTTCTCGTTCTGGACGATCGTGCTCGGCCACGCCACTTTCTGCGTGGTCGTCGTCTACAACAATGCGGTCGCCCGTTTCCGCCGCACCTCGGGCTCGATGATCGAAGCTTCGATGGATCTCGGCGCCGACGGCTTTCAGACCTTCCGCCATGTCGTGCTGCCCAACATCGCCACCGCATTGCTCGCCGGCGGCATGCTCGCCTTCGCTTTGTCCTTTGACGAAGTCATCGTCACCACCTTCACCGCCGGCCAGCAACAGACCGTGCCGATCTGGATGCTGGAAGAGCTGATCCGTCCGCGCCAGCGCCCGGTCACCAATGTCGTCGCCATGGTCGTCGTCCTGGTGACGCTGCTGCCGATCCTGTTTGCCTACTACCTGACCCGCGACGGCGACCAGATCGCCGGAAGCGGGAAATGAAAGAAGTGAGTGGTGAGTAGTGAGTAGGGAATAGCCGAATCCACGGTGGAAACTCATCCACTACTCACTACTCACTACTCACTACTCACTACTCACTACTTCTGCCCAAGGAGAATCCAATGGACACCCAGATGCTGATCGGCTCGAAATTCGAGAAGGGCACCGAGACCGAGGAGCCGATCCTCAATCCAAAGACCGGGGCGACCATTCTCAACCTGCCCGAGGCCAGCCAGGCGCAGATCGAGGCGGCAGTCATTGCCGCCGAACAAGCGTTCGTCTTGTGGTCGCGCACCACGCCGGCGCAGCGCTCCGGCTATCTCCTGAAGATCGCCGACCGCATCGAGGCCGAGGCCAGGGAATTCGCCACGCTCGAGGCGTTGAACTGCGGCAAGCCGATCAACGCCGTACTCAATGACGAAATCCCGGCGATCGTCGACTGCTACCGCTTCTTCGCCGGCGCGGTCCGCTCCATGCCGGGTGTCGTCGCGGGCGAATATCTGCCCGGCCACACCTCCATGGTGCGGCGCGATCCGATCGGCATCGTCGCCTCGATCGCGCCGTGGAACTATCCGCTGGTGATGATGGCCTGGAAGCTGGCGCCGGCGATCGCTGGCGGCAACACCGTCGTCTTCAAGCCGTCGGAGCAGACGCCGCTGACGGCGCTGAAACTGGCCAGGATCCTGGCCGAAATCCTGCCCGAAGGCGTCGTCAATGTCGTGCTTGGCCGGGGCGACAGCGTCGGCAACACGCTGATCAATCACCCCAAGGTTAATATGATCTCGATCACCGGTGACGTCGCCACCGGCAAGAAGGTGCTGCAGGCCGCCGCCAAGTCGGTCAAGCGCACGCATCTGGAACTCGGCGGTAAGGCGCCGGTCATCGTCTTCGACGACGCAGACCTCGGAGCCGTCGTCAACGGCCTGCGCGCCTTCGGCTATTACAATGCCGGCCAGGACTGCACCGCCGCCTGCCGCATCTATGCCGGCAAGAAGATCTACGACAAGCTCGTCGCCGACCTCTCCACCGCCGTCTCGACGATCAAATACAACCAGCCCGACGACACCGAGAACGAGATCGGGCCGCTGATCTCGCGCCGCCAGCGCGACCGCGTCTCGAGCTTCGTCGAGCGTGCCTCGGAACTGAAGCACATCGAGATCACCACCGGCGGCAAGCCGGGCGAGGGCACCGGCTTCTACTATCAACCGACCGTCGTCGCCGGCGCGCTGCAGGAGGACGAGATCGTGCGCCGCGAAGTGTTCGGCCCAGTCGTCTCCATTACCCGGTTCTCGGAGGTCGACGACGCTGTGAACTGGGCCAATGACAGCGATTATGGCCTAGCGTCTTCGGTATGGACGAAGGACGTTTCACGCGCCATGGCAACGGCTGCCCGCCTGCAATATGGCTGCACCTGGATCAACACGCATTTCATGCTGACCAACGAGATGCCGCATGGCGGACTGAAACAGTCCGGCTACGGCAAGGACATGTCGCTCTACGCGCTGGAGGACTACACCGCCGTGCGCCATGTCATGGTGGCTCACGGGTAAGGGGATATCGCATCGCGGCGCTGACGCCCTTTGTCTGAAGGAGGGCGTCAGCGTTACTATACTCTCTATAAGGCCCTGCCTTTGACGGAGGGAAGACCGCCTAAGCGGCATAAGCAGCGATCCGCCAGCTAAGCCGCCGTCCTGCCTTGTACCCCGGATGGCGCGGGCTTGATGTTCTGATTGACCCGAAAGACGTTGGATGGGTCATAGGTCCGCTTCACCTGGCTCAGCCGCTCGTAATTCGCGCCATAGCTTGCCCGCAAGCGCGCTTCCCCTTCGTCCTCCATCATGAAATTCACGTAGCCGCCTTCGCCATTGTGGGGATGGATGCGCGCCCAGTAATTCTTGGCCCACTTGGTGAGGTCGGCCGCCTTGCCCGGATCGGGATCGATGCCGGCTATGACCATTGACCAGCTTGCGTCGCGTGCGTTCCAGGCAGTCTCGTCCTTGCCGACGCGGCGCACGGCGCCGTCTATCGGGTAAAGATGCATGAGAGACAATTCGCTGGGCGCTTGCGCGGCCTGCGCGATATGGGTCGCGATGGCTTCGTCGGGAAGCGACTTGACGAAATCGCCCTTCCAATACCATTGCAGGCCCTTCGGAAGCAGCGGATCGAACAGCGCCTGCAACGCCGGGTACGGCATGACGCCCATCCAGTTGAAGATCGGCGGCGGCAAGTTGTCCAGCAGCGGCGCCATCGCCTTGCGCCCGTCTTCCTCCGTGCCGTTGTAGCAGGAGATGATGGCGCAGGCGCGCTTGCCCCAATACTCGCGCGGGAAGGGATCGGTCGAGGGCACGGACTTCAGGCCGACAAAAGCACCGAGGTCTTCCGGCGCCCCCGGTAGGTAGTCGCGATAGACCTGCATGACGGCCTGAGCATCCTTGGCCTCCCAGAATACCGGGCCGCCGAAGATCATGTTCACAGGATGGGCCCGGAACAGGAAGCTGGTCACGACGCCGAAATTGCCGCCGCCGCCCCGCAGCGCCCAGAACAGGTCGGGATTCTCGCTTTTGCTGGCCCTCACCACGCTGCCATCGGCCAGCACCAGATCGGCTTCGACAAGATTGTCGATGGTGAGACCGTATCTGCGCGTGAGATAGCCCGTCCCTCCGCCGAGAGTAAGGCCGGCAACGCCCGTGGTCGAGACGATGCCGAACGGGACGGCGAGCCCGAAAGCATGGGTGGCGTGGTCCACGTCACCGGACGTGCAGCCGGGCGCGACCCTCACGGTGCGCCTGTTCGGGTCGACATGGACCCCCTTCATCGTCGACAGGTCGATGACGAGGCCGTTGTCGCAAATTCCCAATCCGGCACCATTGTGCCCTCCGCCGCGCACGGCGATCAGGAGGTCGTTGTCGCGCGCGTATCTCACGGCGGTGATCACGTCGGCGACATCGGCGCAGCGTGCGATCAGCAGCGGGTGCTTTTCGATCATGCCGTTGTAGATCTTGCGTGCTTCGTCATATCCGGCATCGTCACGCAGGATCAGCCCCCCGCGCAGGTTTTCACGCAGTTTTGCATGGGTTTCGTCGGTCATCGGTTTTCTCCCTTTGATTGCGCCGGCGCTATGCGGCGTCGGCGCGACGCATCTTGTTGCTTCGTTGTGCCGCCTCCCTCGGGGCGGATGCGTTGGATGGAGCAGAGGCGAGTACATTGCACCGATCCTGTCCCCGCTGCTTCGCCCGAAAGGGCCAATGGGCAATGGCCCAGGAGAGCCATGGCGGGCAGCCGGAAGCCGCCGAAGAGATTGACCGTATAGGAGAGCGGGAGCCACGCCTCGTGGCTTTGCCTTTATCGCATGGCGCATGATGAAGGTGGCCGCCGCCTCGCAGCCACCCTCCTTGGTACTCGCCGCCTCCCAGGGGCTGGGCCACGGCTATCCGACATCAACTATTCGACGATACGGAAAATCTGCCACAGGCTGGTGCCTGACACGACATAGGGCTCCAACTCCTTGCCCCATTTGGCGTGCGCGTCGATCTTGCCGATCTTGGCGAAGAACGCCTCCAACTGGGCGAGGCTCTCGACCTGGTGGTGAGACTCGACCGTCGCTTCGCGCGCGCCGATCGAGCCGGTCATGATCTGGAACTCGAGGTCGGCGAGACCAACCTGTGAGCCGATCTCGCGTTCCCATTTTCGCATCAGTTCGAGCACGGTCTGCTTGTGTCCGAACCTGGCGTCGATCTGCCATCTGGCGCTGAACATCTTGTCCTCCGTTGTTTCGGCATGGCCGCGTTTGACTACTCGTCCCAGGCCTGCACGACGGTTTGCCGCGCGATCTGCCCGTTCTTGAGTTCCAGCATCGCCGCGGCGAACACCTTCGTGCCGTCCGGATAGGCGCAGGCCTGGGTAAAGGCCAGGCTGTCGCCGTCGGCGATGGTTGCATCGACCTTGTGGGTCATCGCGCGGCTGCAGATATCGTCCCAGAACATCGTGATCGCCGCGCGTCCGCGGATTTCGCGTGGCTTGCTCGGCGGGTTGTTGCGGTCGATCACCCGCACCAGCGCGTCGTCCGCATAGAAGCTCGACAGCATCTTTCCATCACGGCCTTCGATCGCCTTCTTGATCGCCGCGCCGTCCACTGTCTGGGTCTTGGTCAGCATTTTGTCCTCCATATGCCCGTCGTTGCGATCGGGCGGTTCATGCTTTGAGGTGTCGCCCGGCACTCATCGCCGGGCCGGGTCGTCACTGCGACTTGGCCTTGACGGCCGCGAACACGTCGTCGGTCTGTTTCTTGAAGGTCGCGAGATCGACCTGGCTGCCGTTGAGGATCGTCGACCAATGGCGCACGATTGCCGCCATCGCGATCGTCTCCTTGATCTCCTCGTCGCTGGCGCCGTTGAGCTTGGCGGCTTCGGTGTGGAAATAGATGCAGTACTGGCACGGGATCTGCGACGCGACCGCGAGCCCCATCAACTCCTTGGTCTTACCATCAAGCGCGGTCTTGGGGTTGAGCTGCACACCCTTGATCTCGGCCCAGGCGCCGGCGATGGCGACATCAGGCAGTGTCCTGAACATGTCCGGCACCGAGCCGAGCGTCGCCCGGATGTCCTTGTAGGCGGCGGTCGCCGATGCATCCTCTGCTCTTACGGGAGAGGTCGTGGTCAGCACGCCAATGCCTGCCACGACCATAAGGGATCTGACATTCAGTTTTGACTTGAGCATCTCATCCTCCGTTCGCAGCGCCTTTCGGCGATATCCGCCTGGACTGCATGGGGAATTGATAGCGCTTACACCGGTGTGCCTGCTTCGCCCGAAAGCGCCATGGCTCTCATGGCCCGTCCGGGCCAGTCTGCCTGGCGGAAAATGCCGCCGCCGCCGCTCGCGATGGCAGGTCGAGCTTGAGCAATATGTTGGCGACGTGGCGCTTGACCGTGTGCTCGCTCAGCCTGAGTTCGGCGGCGATCGCGGCATTGCTCTTGCCGTCGGCGATCAGGCTCACCACCTCGCTCTCGCGCGCGGTCAGGCAAGCCGGTTCGCTCGCCTTGGCCTTGGGACGACAAGCCGGCTCCAGGTGCTGTTCGGACATCGCAAGGACCAGCGCCATGGGCTCGTCCAGTTCGTCGATGCTGACACGGCCAGCGTCGGCGAAATGAAGCCCCGAGCCGGCTGCGAGGTCGGCGACCAGCCTCGACGCCAATATCTCGCCGCGCCCGGCGTGAGCGGCGAGTTGGATCGTCACGCGGCCCGTCAATCCTGCGGGGGGGCCGCGCAATTCGATCTCGCCGACATGCGCCCCTTGCGCGCTTGCCACACCGATTTGTTGCGCCGCGTCGCGCAATGCCGCCGCGCAGCGCAAGGCCCGCCCCGGGCCGTCGAAGCGCGAAATCATCATTTCGCCATGCACATCCGTGCAGCGCCCGCCATGGCGGCCCACAAGTGCCCGCCATATCTCGTGGAAATGCTCGCTGCGTTCGCTCCACATCCTGTCGCCAAGCCGTGCCGTGTCGTAGATGCGTGTCACCAGAAGCGCCGCCAGAACGCGCTCCGCTTCCCCCACGGCGCGTTCGCCGGTCAGGAATTCCTCGATCAGGTCGGCCACCCGGTCGACATCGCCGGTCCAGATCGGATGGTCGCGCCCCGGGATTTCGACCAGTCGCGCGTTGGGAATCTTCCTGGCCAGAAAACGGCTGGCGTCGGGGTCGACCCGCACATCGTTGCGGCGATGGATCAGCAGCGTCGGCGCGCTGATCGCCGCCAGCACGCCGCGCACATCGATCTCGGCGTTCATCCGCGCCAGTGCCACCGCTGCAGTCGGGCTCGCCGACAGTCGTTCGAAGCGGGCCCACCAGTTTGAGAACCGGGCGTCATCAACCCGGCCTGGCGCGAAATTGGGCAAGGTGGCGCCAGTGCCCCAAGCCGTCTCGGCCATCGCGATGAAGGCGTCCAGACGCTCCGGTGGCATCACCCATTTGTGGAAATGCGCATAGCCGCCATAGAGCGTCAGCGCCCGCGTCCGCTCCGGATAGGTGGCGGCGAACAGCATGGCCAGCGGCGCGCCTTCGGAAGCGCCAAGCAGGGCAGCACGGCCGCTGCCCGCCGCATCCATCACCGCTCGCACATCGTCCATACGGGTTTCGAGGCTGGGCAGGTGATGGACATCGACGCGATCGGAGAGACCCGTGCCGCGCTTGTCGAACAGGATTAGTCGGGAGAAGGCCGAAAGCCGCTTCAGGAGCCGGGTATAGCCCTCGTCTTCCCAATGCAGGTCGAGATTGGAGATGAAGCCCGGCACGAAGATGAGGTCGAACGATCCCTGGCCGACCACCTGATAGGCGATCCGCACCTCGCCGCTAAGGGCGTATCGGGTTTCGATCGGCCTCACGAGATTGTCCGCCCGGCCTGACGATTTCTGATCGCCAACCATAGCAGAGCCGCGCCGGTTGCGGCAGCTTAAACTTTAGCAAAGAGCAATATAAGCCGGCGCTGGGGCTATCTCTGCGACGCCGCGACGTCGCCCGGAAAGGCGTCGAGCCCGAGCTTGAGATCGGCTTCCGCCGACGTGATCGGCCGTTTGATCTTAGCCGAAGCCGCCACGACCAGTTCGTCGAAGCCCTCACCGCCGCTGTCCAGCATCTCGAAGAACTGGCGCCGCATTCTCGGCTCCCAGAATTTGTTGATATGCTCGGCGACGCCGGCAACGCCTTCCTCGCGTGGCCTGGAGTGGAAAAAGGCGGCGATCTGGTTGGCCATGCGCACCAGCTTTTCCCGTGTGCTGATGATGTGCTCTTCGTCATGCGACATGCTGGGTAACTCCGGAGATCACCCGGTCAGGGTGGGTAAAAACATCGAAATCGTCGCCGCGCACCAACGCCACCAGTGTCATGCCGGCTTCTTGCGCCGTGCGGATGGCAAGGGCGGTGGGAGCGGAAACGGCGATGATGAAGGCCGAACCGATCGCCGCCGTCTTCTGCACCATCTCGACCGAAACACGGCTGGTCACCACGACGGCGCCCGATGCGCCATCGATATTGGCCTTGGCCAGCGCGCCCGCCAGCTTGTCCAGCGCATTGTGGCGGCCGACATCCTCGCGCGCCATGATGACGCCCTTGCCCGGTACGTAGAAGCCGGCGGCATGCACGGCGCCGGTCTCGGTGTGCAGCGGCTGCACCTTCGACAGCAACTTGACCGAGCGGGTGATGTCTTCGGCATTGAGTGTAAGTTTCGACGCACCGACCGCATCGACCGAGCGCATCGCCTCCTCGATGGATTCGATGCCGCAGAGCCCGCAGCCGACCGGTCCGGCAAGCCGCCGCCGCCGCGCCTCGAAGCGCGTATTGGCCTGGTCCTTCAGCCGGATCTGAATGTCGATGCCGGCGCCATGATCTTCCACTTCGATGGCTTCGATCTCGTCAGGCACAGCGATGATGCCTTCGGTCAGCGAGAAGCCGAGCGCGAAATCCTCGAAATCGGCGGGGCTCGCCATCATCACCGCATGCGTGGTACCGGCAAAGGAGAACGCCACCGGCGTCTCCTCCGGCACCATGCGGCGGGCCGCAGCCGTGCCGCTGGCGCGGTGGGCCAGTCTGGAGATCTGGGTGATAGGAGAGCGGGTCACGAGGCGCCAACCTCTGGCCTGCCGGCCATTTCGCTCAGGAAGCGCCGAAGGTTTTTTGCTTCAATCGGCGATTGCTCTCCCAGGCCGCCCCCCACTCCGTCGCTGCTTCGCAGCGCCACCTCTCCCCCCTCCGGAGGGAGAGGAAGGGTGCCTCCCGGCAGAAGCTCGCACCTTTCCTCTCCCCCGTCGATCGGGGGAGAGGTGTCGAGCGAAGCTCGACGGAGTGGGGATCGATCAACCGTCAAGATTGAAGCTCTTGTTGTCGAATGCCTCGACACAGCTACTCCGCCGCCTGCAGCGGAGCGATGCGGCGGCTCTGCTTGGCCTGTTCGTCATAGTCGCGCTGCCATTCCGACGGGCCGTTGGAAGCGCCGACCTGCACCGCCGTCACCTTGTATTCCGGACAGTTGGTCGCCCAGTCGGAAAAGTCGGTGGTGATGACGTTGGCCTGCGTGTCGGGATGGTGGAAGGTCGTGTAGACCACGCCCGGCGACACCCTGTCGGTGATCAGCGCGCGCAGCGTCGTCTCGCCCGAGCGGCTGGTCAGCCGCACCCAGTCGCCATCATGTAGGCCGCGGTTTTCCGCGTCGTGCGGATGGATTTCCAGCCGGTCCTCGGAGTGCCACATGACATTCTCGGTGCGCCGTGTCTGCGCGCCGACATTGTACTGGCTGAGAATGCGGCCGGTGGTCAGCAGCAGCGGGAAGCGCGGTCCGGTCCTTTCGTCCGTCGCCACATATTCGGTGCGGATGAACTTGCCCTTGCCGCGCACGAAGCCGTCGACATGCATGATCGGCGTGCCGAGCGGTGCCTTGTCGTTGCAGGGCCATTGCACGGAGCCGACCCGGTCGAGCAGTTCGAAGGAGACATTGGCGAAGCTTGGCGTCGTCTTGGCGATTTCGTCCATGATTTCGGACGGATGCGTATAGTTCCAGTCGAGACCGATCGCGCGGGCGAGCTCCTGCGTCGCCTCCCAATCGGCGTAGCGCGCCTTCGGCTCCAGCACCTTGCGCACCATGTTGATGCGGCGCTCGGCATTGGTGAAGGTGCCGTCCTTCTCGAGGAAGGTCGAACCGGGCAGGAAGACATGCGCGTAGTTCGCCGTCTCGTTGAGGAAGAGGTCGTGCACGACCACGCATTCCATCGCGGCAAGGCCGGCGGCGACATGCTTGGTGTCGGGATCGGACTGCAGGATGTCCTCGCCCTGGATGTAGATGCCCTTGAACGATCCGTCGACGGCGGCATCCAGCATGTTGGGGATGCGCAGGCCGGGTTCGTCGTCCAGCTTCACGCCCCATAGGCTCTCATAGATGTCGCGCACCGCGTCGCCCGAAATGTGCCGGTAGCCCGGCAGCTCATGCGGGAACGAGCCCATGTCGCACGAGCCCTGCACGTTGTTCTGGCCGCGCAGCGGGTTCACGCCGACGCCCGGGCGGCCGATATTGCCGGTGGCCATTGCGAGGTTGGCGATCGCCATCACCGTGGTCGAGCCCTGGCTGTGCTCGGTGACGCCGAGGCCGTAATAGATCGCGCCATTGCCGCCCTTGGCGTAGAGGCGCGCGGCACCGCGGATCAGCTCGGGATCGACGCCGGACAGCTTGCCCACGGTTTCGGGGCTGTTTTCCGGCAGGGCGACGAAGGACGCCCAGTCCTGGAATTCCGCCCAGTCGCAACGCTCGCGGATGAAGGCTTCGTCGAAAAGGCCCTCGGTGACGATGACATGTGCCAGCGACGTCAGCACGGCGACATTGGTGCCGGGCTTCAGCGGCAAATGGTAATCGGCTTCGACATGCGCCGACTTGACCATCTCGGTGCGGCGCGGATCGAGCACGATCAGCTTTGCGCCCTGGCGCAGCCGCTTCTTCAGCCGCGAGGCGAACACCGGGTGCGCCGAAGCCGGATTGGCGCCGATGATGACGGCGACGTCGGTGAATTCGACGGAATCGAAATCCTGCGTGCCGGCCGAGGTGCCGTAGGTCTGGCCGAGGCCATAGCCGGTCGGCGAATGGCAGACGCGCGCGCAGGTGTCGACATTGTTGTTGCGGAAGCCCTGCCGCACCAGCTTCTGGACGAGATAGGTTTCCTCATTCGTGCAGCGCGAGGAGGTGATGCCGCCGATGGCGGTGCGGCCGTACTGGTACTGGATGCGGCGGAATTCCTTGGCCGTATGGGCGATCGCCTCTTCCCAGCTCACCTCGCGCCAGGGATCGCTGACCTTTTCGCGGATCATCGGCGACAGGATGCGGTCCTTGTGGGTGGCGTAGCCATAGGCGAAGCGGCCCTTGACGCAGGAATGGCCGTGGTTGGCCATGCCCTCCTTGTAGGGCATCATGCGGATGACCTCGTCGCCCTTCACTTCGGCCTTGAACGAGCAGCCGACGCCGCAATAGGCGCAGGTGGTGACGGCCGAGCGCTCCGGCAGGCCCTTTTCGAGCACGGTCTTCTCGCGCAGCGCATCGGTCGGGCAGGCCTGCACGCAGGCGCCGCAGGAGACGCATTCCGAGGCAATGAAGTCCTCGTGCATGCCGGCGACCATGCGCGATTCGAAGCCGCGGCCCTCGATGGTCAGCGCGAAAGTGCCTTGCACCTCCTCGCAGGCGCGCACGCAGCGCGAGCAGACGATGCATTGCGCCGGATCATAGGTGAAATAGGGGTTGGACTCATCGCGAGCGATGTAGTCGACCGCGAGCGAGCCATGACCGGGGGCGACGCCGCCTTCTTCCTTGACGTGGTTGCGGCCCTCGACGCCATAGCGATTTTCGGTCAGGCCGACGGACTTCGCCACCACATCGAACTCGCTGGCGCCGGTTCCCGCCTTCTCGTTCCAGCCGGTCGGATGGTCCGAGACGTAGAGTTCCATGACGCCGCGGCGGATGGCGTCGAGCCTGTCCGACTGCGTGCGCACCACCATGCCTTCGCCGACCGGCGTCGTGCAGGAGGCCGGCGTGCCGCCGCGCCCTTCGATCTCGACGAGGCAGACGCGGCAGGAGCCGAAGGAGTCCAGCATGTCGGTGGCGCAGAGCTTCGGAATCTCCACTCCGCCTTCCATCGCCGCACGCATGATCGACGTGCCTTCCGGCACGCTGATGCTGCGGCCGTCGACGGTCAGCGTGACCTGCTTCTCGGCCTTCGACTGCGGAGTTCCGTAATCGAGTTCTTCGATCAGCGTCGGGAAGTCGGCCTTGATGTTCATCTGCCAGCTCCTATTCAGCAGCCACGCGCGCTGGCGCGGGCTTGAAATCCTCGGGGAAATGCGTGATCGAGCTCATCACCGGGTAGGGCGTGAAGCCCCCCAGCGCGCAGAGCGAACCGAACTTCATCGTGTTGCAGAGGTCCGTGACCAAAGCGAGGTTCTTCTCCGGCTCGATGCCGGCGGCAAGCCTGTCGATGGTTTCCACGCCTCGCGTCGAGCCGATGCGGCAAGGCGTGCACTTGCCGCAGCTTTCGATGGCGCAGAACTCCATGGCGAAGCGTGCCTGCTTCAGCATGTCGGCAGTATCGTCGAAAACTGTGACGCCGGCGTGGCCGATCAGTCCATCGCGCTTGGCGAATTCTTCGTAGTCGAACGGCGTGTCGAACAAGGCGCGCGGGAAATAGGCGCCGAGCGGCCCGCCGACCTGCACCGCCTTGACCGGACGTCCAGTGGACGTGCCGCCGCCGATATCGTCGACGATCTCGCCCAGTGTCAGGCCGAAAGCGGTTTCGAACAGGCCGCCTTGCTTGACGTTGCCGGCGATCTGGATCGGGATCGTGCCGCGTGAGCGGCCCATGCCGAAATCCTTGTAGAAGGTGGCGCCCTTGTCCATGATGATAGGCACCGAGGCCAGCGAGATGACGTTGTTGATCACCGTCGGCTTGCCGAACAATCCTTGTATCGCGGGCAGCGGCGGCTTGGCGCGCACCACGCCGCGCTTGCCTTCCAGGCTGTTCAAGAGCGAGGTTTCCTCGCCGCAGACATAGGCGCCGGCGCCGACGCGGATTTCCATGTCGAAGGCGTTGGGCGAGCCCAGCACATTGACGCCGAGCACGCCCGCCTTGCGGGCGATCTCGACCGCCTTGTTCATGACAGCCACCGCATGCGGATATTCCGAGCGGATGTAGACAAAACCCTTGGTCGCGCCTGTGGCGATGCCGGCGATGGCCATGCCTTCGATGAGCACGAAGGGGTCGCCTTCCATGATCATGCGGTCGGCGAAGGTGGCGCTGTCGCCCTCATCGGCGTTGCAGACGATGTATTTGCGCTCCGATGTCGTGTCGAGCACCGTCTTCCATTTGATGCCGGTCGGGAAGCCCGCGCCGCCGCGGCCGCGCAGGCCCGAGTCGGTCACCTGCTTGACGATGTCGGCGGGCGCCATGGCCACCGCGTTCTGCAGGCCGTTCAATCCGCCGAGCGACTTGTAGGCATCGAGCGACAGCGGGTCGTTGATGCCGCAGCGCGCGAAGGTCAGCCTGGTCTGCTTGGCGAGGAACGGGATTTTGTCGGGCGCACCGAGCCAGCGCTTGTGATACCCGCCCTTGAGGAAGCCGCTGTCGAACAGGCTCTTCACGTCCGACGGCTTCACCGGCCCATACGCGACACGGCCATTGTCTGTCGCCACTTCGACCATCGGTTCGAGGAAATAGGCGCCGCGCGAGCCGTTGCGCACGATCTTGGCCTCGATGCCGCGCTCGGCAAGTTCATTTGCGATCGCTTTGGCGACCTTTTCCGCGCCCAGCGCCAGCGCGCCGGAATCGCCGGGAATGTAGATGCGGGGGGTCATGAGCGCACCTCGGCGACGATCTCGTCGATCTTGTCGTCATCGAGCCGTCCGATCACCTCGCCGTCAAGCATAGCCGACGGCGAACAGGCACACAGGCCAAGACAATAGACCGGCTCGAGCGTAACCGATCCGTCATGCGTGGTCTCATGGAAATCGATGCCGAGCAACTGCTTGACCCTGGCGGCGACGGCGTCCGAGCCCATCGACTGGCAGGCTTCCGCCTGGCAGAGCTTCAGCACGTGCCGGCCGGCCGGCCGGGCACGGAAATCGTGATAGAAGCTGACGACGCCGTGCACTTCGGCCCTGGAGAGGTTCAGCCCGTCGGCGATGACCGGCAGTGAGGCCTGCGGCACATGGCCGAACTCTTCCTGGATGCCGTGCAGGATCGGCAGCAACGGACCTTCGAGGTCCTTCAACTCCTCGATGATCGCCGCAATGCGCGACGCGATCTCGGTACTTGCAGGCTGCACGGTCATGCAGCGCCCTCCCTGGTCATGGCGGCCCGATATATGTCACCCCAAGATATAGAGCGGTTTTGGGGTAACGACATGCACAGGGCGCAATATCGCTAAGTCCTTACGAAATCAGAGGAAACCCCCGAGATCAATAGAGCTGTCCCGTCGTTTGATAGAAATTTTCTATCGACAACGCTCAGCCTCCATTCTCTAGCCTAGCGATGGGCGCGGAAATCGTCTGCCAGCGCCATCGCCTCGTCCAGCAGCGCCTGCACCAGCGGCGTGTGCGGCTCACGCGGCGCGGCCACCAGTCCGACTGTATGGCTGGCATCGGGCTCGACGATCGGAATGGCCCGGATCGGTTCGGAAAAACCGAATGTTTCCGCAAGGTTGAGTGGCATGATCGACGACCATTTACCGGTTCGGATGTGCGAGAACAGCACGATCATCGAGTTCGATTCCAGCGTCGGCCGCACCTGCACGCCCGCTTCCGCCAGGTGCTGGTCGATGATGCGCCGGTTCTGCATGTCCGGCGTCAGAAGGCACAGCGGCAAATGGCTGATCTCCGCCCATGTCACTTTGTCGCGGTCGGAATAGGGATTGCCGATAGCGGTGATCAACTGGTAGCGCTCGTCATAGAGCGGCACGCTGGTCACCCGTCCCAGCGGTTCGTTGTCGAGATAGGTGATGCCGGCATCGACATCGAAATTGCCCAGCAGCGACAGTACTTCGATCGAGGTGCGCGACAATACTGAAAAAGTGACGCCCGGATGCTTTTCGCGAAACGGCGTCGTCAGCCGCGCCACCATGGCGAGCGCCGTCGGGATGGCGGCGATGCGGATGCGGCCGGAGAGGCCGTGGCGCGCCGCCCGCATCTCCTCGCGCATGGTCCTGGAGTCGCCAACGATGCGGCGCGCCCAGACCAACACCTGCTTGCCCTCCGGCGTCAGCCCCTGAAAGCGCGAGCCGCGCAGTACGAGCATGACGCCGAGCTGGCCTTCCAGTTGCTTGATGCCGGCCGACAGCGTCGGCTGGGTGACGCCGCACACTTCCGCGGCGCGGCCGAAATGCTCTTCCCTGGCCAGTGCGATGAAGAATTCCAGCTTGTCGATCATTGGCGGAAGCTATCCGGCGCAGTGGCGCCGCGCCAGATGGTTGCTGCTACCGCCGACAATCGTGCCGCCCCCAGCCATTGCGCAATCGCAAAAAACTACCTGTCGACGAGATTCAGGATGTTGCCGTCCGGATCCTTGAACCAAGCGACCCTCATACCCTGTCCGACATGGACATCACCTTCCAGCGTCAAACCGGGCATTTCGTAGTGTTCAAAGACGACGCCCTTCGATTTCAGCGCGGCGACGACGGTGCCGATCGCGTCGCCGACCGCCCACGTCACCGCTGTCGCCTTGTTGGTTCCGGCGAATTGGGAGCGATAGACATTGATGGTGGTGTCGCCGCTTTTGTACACGATCAGTTCGCCGCCCTCATCGTGCACCTGTTTCAGGCCGAGCGTCCCCTCATAGAAAGCCTTTGCCTTGGCCAGGTCCCTGACCGCGAGATTGGCCGTTGCGTTGCTGTTTTCAAGCATGATCGTCTCCTTTCCTGGCTGTCATTCCCTCTGGTCATGGAAATAGGTCACCCAGGCCGCTTGACGACCGCCACACGCCTGACGCTTGGAGCCGTCCGCGTTCTGCACTATGTGAGCTGCAGCCGAACGCCAGGGAATAACAGCCATGTCCATCACCAAGGAAATCGTCGTCGAGCGCCTGAAGACCGTCAACGGGCCGGACTTCACCGGCAACATCGTCGATCTCGGCATGGTGTCGGAGATTTTCATCGCCGATTCGAAGGTGTTCTTCTCGATCACCGTGCCCGCCGCGCGCGCCCCGGAGATGGAGCCGTTGCGTGCCGCCGCCGAGCGGGTGGTGAAGGCCATTCCCGGCGTCGCCGGCGCGGTCGTTGCGCTGACGGCTGAAAAGAAAGGCGGCGGCATGGAGGCACCGGTTCCACCGCGTCCCGCACCCAGGCCGGCTCCGCCCACCGCCGCACCACGGGCGGCCCCGCATGCTCCGGCTTCGCAGAGCCATGGCAAGCGCGGCGTGCCCGGCATCGAGGCGATCATCGCGGTTGCCTCCGGCAAGGGCGGCGTCGGCAAGTCGACCACGGCCGTCAATCTGGCGCTTGGCCTTGCCGCCAATGGCTTGCGGGTTGGCGTGCTCGATGCCGACATCTACGGCCCGTCGATGCCCAGGCTGCTCAACATCCACGGCCGGCCGCAGACGGTCGACGGCAAGATCCTGAAACCCATGGAGAATTACGGCCTCAAGGTGATGTCGATGGGTTTCCTCGTCGATGAGGAGACGCCGATGATCTGGCGCGGGCCGATGGTGATGTCGGCGCTCACGCAGATGCTGCGCGAGGTCGAATGGGGGCGGCTCGACGTGCTCGTCGTCGACATGCCGCCTGGCACCGGCGACGCGCAGCTCACCATGGCCCAGCAGGTGCCTCTGGCCGGCGCGGTCATCGTCTCGACGCCGCAGGACCTGGCGCTGATCGATGCCCGCAAGGGTCTCAACATGTTCAAGAAAGTCGACGTGCCGCTGCTCGGCATCGTCGAGAACATGAGCTACTTCCTCGCCCCGGACACCGGCAAGCGCTACGATATTTTCGGCCATGGCGGCGCGCGCCGCGAGGCCGAGAGGCTGGGCGTCACCTTCCTCGGCGAGGTTCCGCTGGAAATGGGCATTCGCGAGAGCTCGGACGCCGGCACGCCGGTGGTCGTCTCGAAGTCCGACGGCGCCGAGGCGAAAATCTACCGCGATATAGCTTCCAAGGTCTGGGACAGGGTCAATGAGGAACGTGGCGCGGCCGAAGCGGCTGTGCCGAACATCGTATTTGAGTAATCCTTCACGGGAAGAATCAGCCGCCGACTTTCTCGCCGAATGCCGAAAAGAACTGTCCGGCCAGTTTCTTCGATGTCGATTCGATCAGCCGGCTGCCGAGCTGCGCGATCTTGCCGCCGACTTCTGCCTTGGCGGCATATTTGAGGACCGTCGCGTCCGGCCCGTCGGCGGTGAGGGTGACGTCGGCGCCGCCCTTGGCGAAGCCGGCGATGCCACCCTTGCCTTCGCCCTGGATGGTATAGGCATGCGGCGGCTTGAGATTTTTCAGCGTCACTTCGCCGTTGAAGGTCGCCTTGATCGGCCCGATCTTCAGCACCACCGTTGCCGCCATCTCGGTCGCCGATTTCATTTCCAGGCTCTTGCAGCCCGGAATGGCGTCCTTCAGGACGGTTGGGTCATTCAGCGCTTCCCACACTTTCTGCACGGGTGCGGCGATACGTTCCTCGCCCTCGATCACCAAAGCCATCTAAACCTCCCCGATCGCCGATGTCGGATTGGTCGTAGCGCGCGGCTCGATAGCTGTCTATCGCACCAAAGTCGGGATTCAGATCACGCGTGCCCCTTGCCTGCATCCGCGCGTTGTCATATCGATTTGTCATACAAATACGGAGACCATGATGGCCGGCGCCCCCACGAAAAAGAAAAAGTTCCGCTCGCAGGAGTGGTTCGACAATCCCGACAATCCGGGAATGACGGCGCTCTATCTCGAGCGCTATCTGAATTACGGGCTGACGCGCGCCGAGTTGATGTCGGGCAAGCCGCTGATCGGCATCGCCCAGACGGGCTCTGATCTCTCGCCTTGCAACCGGCACCACATCGAGCTCGCCAAGCGCGTGCGCGAAGGTATCGTCTCGATGGGCGGCATTCCTTTCGAATTCCCCTGTCATCCGATCCAGGAGACCGGCAAGCGGCCGACCGCGGCACTTGACCGCAACCTCGCCTATCTCAGCCTGGTCGAGGTGCTCTATGGCTATCCGCTCGACGGCGTCGTGCTGACCATCGGCTGCGACAAGACCACGCCTGCCTTGCTGATGGCGGCGGCGACCGTCAACATCCCGGCCATCGCGCTATCGGTCGGCCCGATGCTCAATGGCTGGCACAAGGGCAAGCGCACCGGCTCGGGCACCATCGTCTGGGAATCGCGCCAGCGCCTGTCGGCCGGCGAGATCGACTATGACGAGTTCATGGACATCGTCGCCTCATCGGCGCCGTCCACGGGCTACTGCAACACCATGGGCACCGCCACCACGATGAATTCGCTGGCCGAGGCGCTCGGCATGCAACTGCCTGGTTCGGCCGCCATCCCGGCGCCGTACCGCGAACGCGGCCAGATCGCCTACGAGACCGGAAAGCGCATCGTCGACATGGTGCACGAGGACCTGAAACCGTCCGACATCATGACTCGCGCGGCCTTCGAAAACGCCATCGTCGTCAATTCGGCGATCGGCGGCTCCACCAACGCGCCGATCCATCTCAATGCGATTGCCCGCCATCTCGGCGTGCCGCTCGACAATGACGACTGGCAGAAGGTCGGCCTCAATGTGCCGCTCATCGTCAACCTGCAGCCGTCGGGTGAATATCTCGGCGAAGACTATCACCACGCCGGCGGCGTACCCGCCGTGGTGGCCGAACTGATGAAGGCCGGAATGCTGCCGCATCCCGATGCCTTGACCGTCAATGGCAAGTCGATCGGTGCCAACTGCGAGGGGGTCGCCAACGAGAACACCGACGTCATCCGCACCGTGGCCGAGCCGCTGAAGTCCAATGCCGGCTTCATCAACTTCAAGGGCAATCTGTTCGATTCGGCGATCATGAAGATGAGCGGCATCTCGCCGGAATTCCGCGAGCGCTATCTGTCCAACCCGAACGATCCGGAAGCCTTCGAGGGCAACGCCATGGTCTTCGACGGCCCGGAGGATTACCACGCCCGCATAGACGATCCGGCGCAAGGCATCGACGAGCACACCATCCTGTTCATGCGCGGCGCCGGCCCTGTCGGCTATCCTGGCGGCGCCGAGGTCGTCAACATGCAGCCGCCGGCCTACCTCATCAAGAAGGGTATCCACGCGCTGGCCTGCATCGGCGACGGCCGCCAGTCCGGCACGTCGGGCTCGCCGTCGATCCTCAACGCCTCGCCGGAAGCCGCCGTCGGCGGCGGCCTGGCGCTGCTCAAGACCGGCGACCGCGTCCGCATCGACCTGCGGAAAGGCACCGCGAATATCCTCGTCAGCGACGACGAAATCACCCGGCGTCGCGCCGAACTGGAGAAAGATGGCGGCTATCATTATCCCCAGCACCAGACGCCGTGGCAGGAGATCCAGCGCGGCATGGTCGACCAGTTCTCGGCCGGCATGGTGCTGAAGCCGGCGGTGAAATACCAGGATGTCGCGCACACCATGGGCGTGCCTCGCGACAATCACTGATTCTTCCCCGGAATAATCATCGATTATTCCCCGGAATAATCATCGATTATTCCTGGCTGGTCACAGATAAATAAACGAACACCGGCGGCCTGATCGATCAAGCCGCCGTCCTCACGTCGTAGGCCGCGAACGCTCCGTCCTTGACAAGCCCGCCCAACAATTCCACCATCATGCCAAGGGGTGCATCGCGACGACCCCGTGAGGCGTCAGCCCAATGTTCGCGTCCAGGCTTCTTTGTTCAGGAGGTGGACGCCATGCCGTCAACAACCGCTATCACCGTACAGCAACTATCCCGTCTGATTGGTCTGCCCGGCGCACCTGTGATCGTCGATGTCCGCATCGATGACGATCACGACGCCGATCCGCGCCTGCTGCCGGCCTCGCACCGGCGCAACTTCAAAACCGTCTCGGTCTGGGCAAACGATCTTGCCGGCAGCCAAGTGGCCGTCGTCTGCCAGAGGGGGCAAAAGCTTTCGCAGGGCGTGGCCGCATGGCTGCGGCACCAGGGCGTTGCCGCCGAATCCCTCGAAGGCGGTTTCGAGGCCTGGCGCGATGCCGGGGGCCTTCTAGTCCGCGCCGGCAAGATACCGTCCCGCGATGAAAAAGGCCGCACCGTCTGGGTGACGCGGGCTCGCCCCAAGGTCGACCGCATCGCCTGCCCCTGGCTGATCCGGCGTTTCATCGATCCGCATGCGGTCTTTCTTTTCGTCGAGGCGGCCGAAGTGCCTGCCGTCGCCGACCGCTTCCAAGCAGTGCCCTTCGACATCGACAATGTGTTCTGGAGCCACCGCGGCGAACGCTGCACCTTCGACACGATGATCGAGGAGTTCGGGCTGGAATCCCAGGCACTCGACCGCCTTGCCACGATCGTGCGCGCGGCCGACACCGCCAGGCTCGATCTCGTTCCCCAGGCCGCCGGATTCCTTGCCGCCTCGCTCGGCCTGTCACGCATGTTCCGCGACGATCTGGAACAGCTGGGGGCGGGGATGCTGCTCTATGACGCGTTCTTCCGCTGGTGCCGCGACGCCACCGACGAGACGCACAACTGGCCGGGCGGGGCAAAGCCGTCATGAGCAGCCTCGTTTCGGGGAAAGATGCGGACGTCGTGGATGTGCCGGCGGTCCCGAGCTTCCGCGAGGCTACGAAACTCTGGGCGAAGATCGGATTGCTGAGCTTCGGCGGACCCGCGGGGCAGATCGCGCTCATGCACAAGGAATTGGTCGAGGACCGGCGCTGGATCGGCGAACAGCGTTTCCTGCATGCCTTGAATTACTGCATGCTGCTGCCCGGTCCCGAGGCGCAGCAGCTCGCCATCTATATTGGCTGGCTGCTGCACAGGACGGTCGGCGGTCTCGTCGCAGGCGTCTTGTTCGTGGTGCCCGGTGCGCTCGTCATGCTCACCCTGAGCACCTTTTATGCGCTCTATGGTGATGTCCCGCTGGTCGAGTCGCTGTTCTTCGGGGTCAAGGCCGCCGTGCTCGCGGTCGTGGTCGAGGCGGTGATCCGCATCGGCCGCCGCGCCTTGAAGAACCGGGTGATGGTGGCGATCGCGGCTTGCGCTTTTCTCGGCATCTATGTGCTCAGCATCCCGTTCCCGCTCATCGTCCTGCTTGCAGGGCTGGTGGGATGGCTGGGAAACCGGGTCGCGCCAGCCCTGTTTTCCGGCGCGGCGCACGGCAAGAACGACGCTCCCGACATCAGGGGAGCGGTCGACCTGATGTTCGAACGCGGCGAGCTAACCCATACCAGGCCGACACGATGGCATGCGCCGCGCACCGTCGCCATCTGGCTGCCGATCTGGCTCGGGCCGGTTCTGTTGCTCTGGGCGCTCACCGGCACGAGCAGCGTGTGGACGCAGATAGGCGGGTTCTTCAGCCTGATGGCGGTCGTCACCTTCGGCGGCGCCTACGCGGTTCTCGCCTATGTCGCACAGGCGGCCGTCGAATCTTTCGGCTGGCTGGCACCCGGCGAGATGGTCGATGGCCTCGGGCTTGCCGAAACCACGCCTGGTCCGCTCATTCTGGTGTTGCAGTTTGTCGGCTTCATCGCCGCGTTTCGCCACTCCGGCTCGCTGAACCCGTTGCTTGGCGGATCGCTTGGAGCGCTGCTGACCTTGTGGGTCACGTTTACCCCATGCTTCTTCTGGATATTCCTCGGTGCGCCCTATATCGAGGCCTTGCGTGGCAACAAGGCTCTGTCGGCCGCGCTGGGCGCGATCACCGCCGCTGTTGTCGGCGTCATCATGAACCTTGCTCTGTGGTTCGCCATGCACGTCATCTTTCACCAAGTCAGCAAACTTGGCCTCGGCATGAATGTGCCGGTGCCGTCATCGATCGACTGGCGAGCCGCATTGTTGTCCTGTGCCGCCATGATCGCCATCCTCAAGCTGAAGATCGGCATGCTGCCGACTCTCGCCGGGTCGGCCCTGGCTGGTCTGCTGCTGCTGGCGGTGAGCGGATAGACGCATGTCGCTGCCTTTGTATTCTGCCAGCCAACCACCTAGAGCGGTTCAGTGTTTGATAGAATCTCTGACCCGCTCTAACTTCTTGTTTTTACGCAATTCCGGACGGAAAACCGCTACGCACTTTTCCTGGAATTGCTCTAACTGGTTGGAAACGGATTGGACCATCATGGCGCAACGACGCTCTTCCCTCGGCTTTCTCGGCATGTTCGGTCGCTCGGGCGATTTGCGACAGCTCGACGCCGCCTTGCGCGGCGCCGACCTGCATCCCGCCCTCGTGCCCGAAGGGGTGAAACTCACCATCGTCAATCTGATGAAGGACCGCTGGCCCGAGGAGCCACCGCCGCAGGCCTATTCGCAGGTGGCGCAGCTGTTCAGCTATTGCATCGCCGGCCCGGAAACCTTCGAGCGTGCGCAAGGCTTGCTGCAGCGGCTCGACGCGGAGCGCCGGATCGAGGCTGCCCTTGAAACCGGCGACAGCTTCGATGCGCGGATCGTGCTGATGGCGCTGCACGCCAAGCTGATCAACGCCGAAGTCGTCGAACGCTATGGGCTGGCAGCCGGATGATTTCAGGTCTAATCGACCTGAAATCTGAATCCCTCTCTAAATCAAAGAGATAGAGCATGATACCGTCCGAGGAGATTTATTTAGTCCCGACCGACGGGTAAAGGGCGTAGGGGTTGAAAGGTAGGTCGGACGCAACTCAGCAGATATCGCCTAGCCAGTAACGTCAAAGAGGACAAACGAGGCTACTTCTTCTGCACCTGTGACAAATAATTCGACAAAGCCAAATGTATCTGATCGAGAGAATCAATCTACGCGAAATGCGATTGGACTGATGGGTGGTTTAGCCGCATTGGGCTGGAATAGCAGCGCTCGCTTTCTAAGGGGTGAAATTATGTCGGATTTCGACTTAGGGAAGGTAATCAAACAGAAACTAGAAGTCTTACTTTATGCCATCGATAGTCGCCAAGGTGGATTTTCCGAACTTGGCTATACCGGTATGCAAGATATTTTCCTTGAGCCTGCAATGAGGGAAATCGGATTAGATCGTTCTCAGACAGAAGCCGTGTTCATGTCGCGACGACTCCAGCAAGCGATGCCTCTCTCCGCGGGCATGAGCCCTGCTGAGGAGAACTCGCTCAATAACATTGTTACAGACGTAGGTATGTGGAAAGAGCGGACGGGTTATCTCTTTCGCCATGACGAAAATTCTCTTGAACGTAAAATACCGAATGGTGCTGAGGTTAAGATTGCCGGATCGGTAGTAAAAGATTGCTTTGTATCGTCAGGATTAAAAGACGTTTCCTATACTAGAGCGGGATGAGATTAGTTTCGGTCATATCCGGAGTTTTCGAAGTAGTGTGAGCATTCTGTCGGTGTGATGCGG